>NZ_LZLU01000245.1:0-6380 GCF_001673415.1 Mycobacterium sp. 1165196.3
GCAGCACAACGCATCCCGTAACATCGCCGCCATGGAACCGAGCCGGCGCTGGGGCGACGACCGCGCGATCCTCGATGACGAGGAGGCCCGTCGACGAATCCTGGATGCCGCCGGCCGCTGCATCGTCCGGCGCGGCAACACCCAGTTCCGGATGGGCGAGGTGGCCGACGAGGCCGGCGTCTCGCGGTCGACGGTGTACCGGTATTTCCCGGGCCGCGATGACGTCCTGCTGGGCCTGATGCTGTCGCGTGTGGACAGCGCGCTCGCCGAGTTGGTGCGCTCGCTGCCCGCCCCGGACGACCCGGTTCGATCGGTGCCGGAGATGGTGCTGGCGCGGGTGGAATCGGTGGACGGCAACGCGCTGAACGAAGCGTTGTTCGCCGCCGAGAGCACCGCGGTGGCGTCGGCGCTCGAGAAGGGTTCCGAACCGATCGTGGAGCTGCTGCTGCGGCATTACGGGCCGCTGTTGGACCGATGGAAAGCGGCGGGGCTGCTCTACCCCGACGTCGATTTCCGGTCGATCGTCCAGTGGTTGCACACCGCGACGCTGTTTCTGCTGGCGCCCTCGTGGCGATTTCGCCCCGCCGCGGACAAACGAGAATTCGTCGAGCAGTTCGTGGTGAGGGCCTTGGTGCCACAGATCAGACAATAATCGTATATTGTCTGATGTCCAGACGTTCGATCGATTTTGTCCGACGCCGCTGGTGTTAAGCGCGCAGCACTGCGGCCGGCTCGCAAATCAGGATGGATGGACATGAAAACTCCTGTGGGACAAGCATTTTCCATCCTCGGCTTAGCCGCTCACCTGGGCCGCGGTGCGGGGCGGGTGGCCACCGACGCGGTGGTCGGAGGCCGATTCGGCCTGCCACGGACGGTCGAGGACATCGACCCCGCCACCCTGTCCCGGGTCATGGGGACCACCGTTCGATCCATCCGCGTGCTGAGCCGCGACGCCGGCACCTCCTCGCGTGGCCGGCTGGTACTGACCGGCAGGGAGGTCCCCGACTCGGTGTTCGTCAAGGTCGCGGCGCAGGCCGCCGCCACCCGGCTGATGGGCGAACTCGGACGCCTGGGACACACCGAGGTCCGCTTCTACCGGGAGCTCGCGCCGCAGGTCATCGGCGTCCCCTACTGCCACGGCGCGGCGTTCGACCCGTGGACCGGCCGATACCTGCTGGTCCTCGAGGACCTGCCGGCGGAGTCGTGCGAGTTCCCCGACACGCTGCACCCGCTGTCGGCCGACCAGGCCGGCCTGATCGTCGAGCTGCTTGCCGAACTGCACGCCACCTTCTGGGGGCGGCTGCCGCGCGACGGGCGCGGGCCAATGGGCTGGCTGTACACCCCGTCGGGCGACGTCACGTCGCTGTTGACCGGGTCGCTCATGCACACCTCCATCAAGCGGCTGGCCGAGCGGACCATGATCCCGGTGGAAAACGGCAAGTTCATCGCCGACAACTACCGCGCCGTCGCGGCGCTCATCGACACTCCCCCACATACCGTCATGCACGGCGATGCCCACCCGGGCAACATGTACTTCCACGGCGGCAAGGCCGGGCTGCTGGACTGGCAGGCGGTGCGCCGTGGACACCCGTCGCGCGAACTGGCCTACACCCTGATCACCAGCCTGACGCCGGAGGACCGCCAGGCCAACCAGCGCGAACTCCTCGACGACTACCGGCGGGCGCTGATCGCCGCCGGCGGACCCGAGCTGGACCGCGACGACCTGTGGCTGCGGTTCCGCCAGGCCGCGTTGTACGCATACGTCGCCCCGCTGATCACCACCGGGATGGGTGGCATGCAGCTCGAAGACATTGCGATGGAAGGCCTGCGGCGCGGCGTCGCGGCACTCGATGATCTGGAAACCGTCGACGCCCTGAAGGGCTCGCTCTGACGGCGGACAATTCGGCCGGGGCTATTGCCTTCGTCGCGCCAAGAGTTACGCTACCTACCGTAGCGAAATCCGGCGTGCCTCGCGCTCAGCCCGCCAGGGACAGCCCGCGACCCGGCGAAGGGAAGTCTCATGTTCGACCTGAAGATCATCGGTGGCACGGTCGTCGACGGCACGGGCGCGCAACGCTTTCCCGCCGACATCGGCATCAAGGACGGCAAGATCGTCGACGTCGTTCGCCGCTCCGCCGACGGCCCCACGCTGACCGGCGAGGCGGCCGAAACCATCGATGCGACAGGTCGCGTGGTGGCGCCCGGATTCGTCGACATCCACACCCACTACGACGGTCAGGTCAGCTGGGACAGCCTGCTGGAGCCCTCCAGCGGCCACGGCGTGACCACGATCGTGACCGGCAACTGCGGCGTCGGCTTCGCGCCCGTGCGGCCCGGCACCGAGCAGTGGCTGATCGAGCTGATGGAGGGCGTCGAGGACATCCCCGGGACCGCGTTGACCGAGGGCATCACCTGGGGATGGGAGACCTACCCGGAGTACCTTGACGCGGTCGACAAGCAGAAGTTCGCCGTCGACGTCGGCAGCCAGGTCGCGCACGGCGCCGTCCGCGCCTACGCCATGGGCGAGCGGGGCGCGCGCAACGAACCGGCCACCCCCGAGGACATCGAGGCGATGGGTCGGCTGGTCCGCGAGGCGATCGAGGCCGGGGCGCTCGGCTTCTCCACGTCGCGCACGATGGGCCACCGCGCGATGGATGGTGAGCCGGTGCCGGGCACCTTCGCCGCCGAGGAAGAGCTGTTCGGCCTCGGCCGCGCGATGGCGGCCGGCGGCCAGGCGGTGTTCGAGCTGGCCCCGCAGGGCGCCGCGGGCGAGGACATCATCGGCCCGAAAAAGGAATTGGACTGGATGCGGCGACTGAGCGGCGAGATCGACCGGCCGGTGTCCTTCGCGCTGATCCAGGTGGACGCCGACCCGAAGCTGTGGCGGGAGATGCTGGACTTGTCCGCGGACGCGCACGCCGCGGGCGCCCGCCTCTACCCGCAGATCGCGGCGCGCCCCTTCGGCATGATGATCGGCTTCCAAGGTCATCACGGGTTCAGCCACCGGCCCACCTATCGCCGGCTGAAGGCCGAATGCAGCCGCGACGAGCTCGCACAGCGGCTGGCCGACCCCGCCGTGAAGGCGGCGATCCTGGCCGAGGACGACCTGCCCCCCGACCCCACATTGTTGTTCGACGGCATGTTCGCCCTGGTGCAGCACTCGCTGGGACGGCTGTATGCCCTGGGCAATCCGCCGGACTACGAGCCCACCCCGGACCGCACCGTCGCGGCCATCGCCGAGGCCCGCGGCGAGGACCCGTTGTCCACCCTGTACGACCTCATGCTGGAGTCGAACGCGACCAACATGCTGATGCTGCCGCTGTTCAACTACGCCGACGGCAACCACGACGCGATCCGCGAGATGATGCTGCACCCCGCCGGCGTTCTCGGGCTATCCGACGGCGGCGCCCACTGCGGGATGATCTGCGACGCTTCCTATCCCACGTTCCTGCTCACGCACTGGGCGCGGGACCGGCACCGCGGCGAGAAGCTGTCGCTGGAGTACGTGATCCGCAAGCAAGCCCGCGACACCGCGCACCTGTTCGGCCTCACCGACCGCGGCACCATCGAACCGGGCAAGAAGGCCGACATCAACGTCATCGACATGGACGCGCTGACACTGCATCCGGCCGCGATGGCGTTCGACCTGCCCGCCGGCGGCAACCGAATCCTGCAGGGGGCCAGCGGTTATGCCGCGACCATCGTCAGCGGAACGGTGACCCGCCGCGACGACGTCGACACCGGGGCGCGCCCCGGCCGCCTGGTCCGCGGAGCGCGTTAAGAGCTCCCGCGATGGCGACGGCGGCCGGCAATCCGGCGCGGACCCGCGACGAGGACGCCATCGGCGCCCCGCCGGAGTGCCCGACGCTGGTGCCCGCCGAGCGTTACTACTCCCCCGCCTTCGCGACGCTCGAGTCGCAGCGGATGTGGCCGAGGGTGTGGCAGCTGGCCTGCATGCTCGACCACGTCGCGGCGCCCGGTGATTACTTCGAATACCGCTGCGGCCCCTATGGGGTGCTCATCGTCCGTGACGACGACGGGGTGCTCCGCGCGTTCCAGAACGTCTGCCGGCACCGCGGCAATTCGCTGTGCACCGGATCGGGTTCGGGCCTGCACGAACTCAAATGCGGCTATCACGGCTGGACGTGGGACCTGGCCGGCGCGCTCAAACGGGTGCCCAACCGCAAGGGCTTCGGCGGGCTGCGCATGTCCGACTTTCCGCTGCTGCCGGCGCGCGTCGACACCTGGGCGGGGCTCGTCTTCGTCACCCTCGACCCGGGCGCGGTGTCCCTGATCGAGTACCTGGAGGCGGTGCCCGACGACATCGCCTGGTGCCACCTGGAGGATTTCCACTGCTATGCCACCCTGACCGTCGAGGTCGACGCCAACTGGAAAACGATCGCCGACGGATACAGCGAGACCTACCACATCCAGACCCTGCATCCCGAACTGCTGCGCTGCGTCGACGACATCCATGCACCGCAACGGATTTGGGGGCACACCGGGAAATCGGACCAACCCTACGGTGTGCAGAGCCCACGGTTTGACTGCGCGCTGAGCGACGAAGAGGTCTGGGACGCCTACGTCTATACGCAGGGCGCGCTGATGGGCGCGGCCGAAGGCACCCCCTTCCCCGCCGAGGAACGGCGGCCCGGGCAGACGGTTGCCGACCTGATCGCCGACCGAACGCGGGCGTTCGCCGCAACCCGCGGCGTGGATCTCAACTGGGCTGACACCGATCGAATGACCCGATTGCATCAGTACAACGTGTTTCCTAACATGACGCTTCTCGCCAACGCCGACCACCTGACCGTGATGTGCGCGCGCCCCGCCGCCGACCCGTCGCCCGACAAGGGTGAGCTGGTCATGTTCTTGATGACCCGCATGCCGCCGGGCGCGCCGCACACCAAGCCGACGGATGTCCGCATGGCCGCCGAGTCGGCCGAGCCCGGGGTGGTGCTCACGCAAGACATCGCGGTGCTGCCCGGCTTGCAGCGCGGCATGCACCAACCCGGCTTCACTCACTTGGTGTTGTCCAGCGAGGAGCGCCGCGTGATCAACATGCATCGCAACCTGGAGCGCTATCTCGACCTACCGGCCTCCCAGCAAATGAGCGGCGGTGCGGCGAAGTGATCTGTCCCAACATAATTCGTGTTCGCAGCGCAAAAGTGGCGCCGGGCGATTTAGAATCCCGCTTGTGATGACCCCGTCTTACCCCTGGGGGGACGATCGAGGGCAACTTGCGCGGCGGCTTCGGCTGCCATATGAATCGCTCCGCCGGCGGCGGGCGCTACGTCTGAGCCAGAGCTTCGAGCGGGTGGGCGTTCGAACGGCACCGGAGCGCTTGCGCCAAATGCTGGGGGGTGCGCCGCTGGCCGCCCACGAGCTGATGAACGTGAACTTCGCGCTGATCGCGATCCGGCTCGACCGCGAATTGCGTGCCGCGCGCTACAAGAGGCTCAGGCAACGCGGTACCCGGTCGCTGATGCTCGCCGGCCTGATCATGGTGGTGCTCAACTTCCTCATGTGCATGGCCTACGTCATGCTGAACCTGGCCGAGCAATCGGCGCCGCTGTAGGTCTTCAGCGCGGGGCGACGATGCCGTTGTCGTAGGCGTAGACGATCGCGGCGGCACGGTCGCGCAGATCGAGCTTCCCGAATATCCGGCCGATGTGGCTCTTGACCGTGACGCCCGAGATGCACAATTGATTCGCGATCTCCGTGTTGGACAGGCCCTGCCCGATCAACGTCAACACGTCGAGTTCGCGGGTGGTCAGCTCACCGATCGCCGTGCCGCGCGGCCCGGGAGCGGCCTTGCGGTAGGTGGTCAACACGCGCGAGGTCACCGCGGGATCGAGATAGCTGTCGCCCCTGGCGACGGCCCGCACCGCGCGGATCAACTCCTCGGCCGACGAGTCCTTGAGCACGAAGCCGGCCGCACCGGCGCGCAGCGCCCCCGATAACAGCTCGTCCTCGTTGAAGGTGGTCAGCGCCAGCACCGGCGGCCTGCCACCCAGCCTGCGCGTCGCCTCGATGCCGTCGACGCGGCGCATCCGCAGGTCCATCACGACGACGTCGGGCCGGTGCTCGGCCACCGCGGCGGGCACCTCGTCTCCGTCGGCGCACTCGGCCACGATGACGAAACCGTCCTTGCGGCGCAGGATCCGGCGCAGGCCCGACCGCACCAGGTCCTGGTCATCGACGAGCAGCACAGCGACCTCGGGGACGGTGTCGATCACGCCCTGCACCACCCTGGCCGCCAGGCGGTATCGCCTTCCTGCAGCGGTATTTCGGCGCACACCGACCACCCGTCGCGGGTGGGGCCGACGTCGATGGCCCCGCCGAGCAGCTCGACGCGCTGGCGCATGCCGCGCAAACCG
>NZ_LZLU01000246.1:0-2157 GCF_001673415.1 Mycobacterium sp. 1165196.3
CGACGAGCAGGTGAAGATCCGCGGTTACCGCATCGAGCTCGGCGAGGTCCAGGCCGCGCTGGCCGCGCTGGACGACGTCGAGCAGGCCGTGGTGATCGCCCGCGAGGACCAGCCGGGCGTCAAGCGGCTGGTGGGCTACCTCACCGGCACGGCCGACCCGGGCGAGGCGCGCACCGCGCTGGCCGAGCGGTTGCCGGTTTACATGGTGCCGGCCGCGGTGGTGGCGCTCGACGCGTTGCCGCTGACCCCCAACGGCAAACTCGACGTGCGCGCCCTGCCGGCGGCGGAGTACACCGGCAGCGGATACCGGGCCCCGGCCACCGCCACCGAGCGGGCGGTGGCCGACAGCTACGCCCAGGTGCTCGGGGTGGAGCGGGTGGGCGTCGACGACTCCTTCTTCGACCTGGGCGGCGACAGCATCTCGGCGATGCGCGTGGTCGCCGCGATCAACGCCAGCCTGGGCGTTGACCTGGCGGTACGCGCCCTGTTCGACGCGCCCACGGTCAGGGCGCTGAGCCTGCGGCTGCGGGCCGAGTCGGCGGACGGCGACGACGTCGTTCCCGTACAGATCCTTCGGGAGGGTTCGGGGGTGCCGTTGTTCTGCATCCACCCGGCCGGCGGGGTGAGCTGGCCGTATCGGGTGCTCGGCAAGTACCTGGACCGCCCGATCTTCGGCATTCAGCAAACCCCATCGGCCGATGCAGCCGCCCCGCGGTCGGTCCGCGAATTGGCCGAGATCCACGCCGACCGGATCCAGGACGTCTATCCCGACGGGCCCTACCACCTGCTGGGCTGGTCGTTCGGCGGGGTCGTCGCCCACGAGATCGCGATCGAGCTGCAGCGCCGCGGCCGCGCGATCGGGCGCCTGATCCTGCTCGACGCCCAGCCCAGCATCGACGACGCGATCGCCCTGCCGGAGCACGCCCTGGGCGAGCAGCAGGTGCTCGACGACGTCCTGCGGGCCTACAACATCAGCGTCGACGCGCAGACCGGGCCGCCCACCGACGAGCAACTGGCGGAGCTCCTGCGTGAATCCGGCGTCGCCGACATACCACGGCACCGACGGCTTGTCGATTTGCTGGTCGGAAACCTCAACGACAACATCGAGCTCTACCGGCTGCACGAGCCCCGGCTGTTCGACGGCGACATCTGCGTGTTCTCCGCCGTGCGGGACCAAAGCGACCGCAGTTCGCTGCTGGCCCGCTCCTGGGAGCCCTACGCCTCCGGCGACGTGCTCATCCACGCGGTGGACTGCACGCACAACGAGATGCTGTCCGCCGACTCGGTCGCACGCTACGGGCGCCAACTTTGGCAGCTGCTCCGCGAGGAACGCCGCCGCGAACTGGCCCCGCACGAACGGTTCAACGCGGCGGCCGGTGACGACGAGCCGCCCACCAAGTCATGAGCGGTCTGGCCAGTACATCGCGACGGTGCGATCCAGTTCACACATCCGTCGATCACGGTGATCACCACGGGTCGGCCGCCGCCGTCGGCGGCCCGTTGCAGCGCTTTTGGCGAAGCTCACGCGCGCTTCGATCCGGGCAACGGTAGGGTCGAAGACGTGTGCGGAGTCACCGGGGAGGTCCGACTCGACGGGCAGGCGCCCGACGTAGCGGCGGTCTCAGCAATGGCCGCGGTGCTGACACCACGGGGCCCCGATGCGGGCGGCGCCTGGTCGCAGGGCCGGGTCGCGCTCGGCCATCGTCGCCTGAAGATCATCGACCTGACCGAGGCCGGCGCCCAGCCGATGGTCGATTCGGAGCTGGGCCTGTCGCTGGCCTGGAACGGCTGCATCTACAACTACAAGGAGTTGCGCCAGGAGCTCAGCGGGTACGGCTACCGCTTCTTCTCGCACAGCGACACCGAAGTCCTGATCAAGGCCTACCACCGGTGGGGCGATGACTTCGTCAGCCACCTGTTCGGCATGTTCGCCTTCGCCGTCGTCGAACGCGACAGCGGGCGGGTGCTGCTCGGCCGGGACCGCCTCGGCATCAAGCCGCTGTATCTGACCGAGGACAGTCACCGGGTTCGGTTCGCGTCCACGCTGCCGGCTTTGCTGGCCGGCGGCGGCGTGGACACCCGCATCGACCCCGTCGCCCTGCACCACTACATGAGCTTCCACTCGGTGGTGCCCGCGCCGAACACCATCCTGCGCGG
>NZ_LZLU01000247.1:0-11782 GCF_001673415.1 Mycobacterium sp. 1165196.3
TCGGCGTACGGGGCGCTGCTGGCGCGCGCGGGCAACCGGGGACCGACCGCCGCGCCGCAGAACCTGTATCTGAGCGCGGCATCGACCATCGCCGCTTCGACGAACACGCCCTCGCCCGTGCGGCGCCGGTGCTCGAGCGCCAGCAGTATCGCGTTGAGTGCGTGCACGCCCGCGTTAGGATCTCCGACCGAATACGGGTCATACGGCGTGCGATCGGGATAGCCGGTGAGCCAACTCACCCCGGAGGCCGATTCGATGACGTAGGCGAATGCCGGGTTGTCACGCCAGGGTCCCTCCAGGCCGAAGCCCGGCATCCGCACCATCACGATGTCCGGTCGAATCGACTGTGCGGTCGGGAAATCCAGGCCGATCTGGTCCAGCACGCGCGGCGTAAAGTTCTCCACGAGCACGTCGGACGTTGCGATGAGCTCGCGCAGCAGTTCCCGGCCTCGCGGACTCTGCAGGTCCAGGGTGAGGCCTTTCTTGTTGGTGTTGAGGGCCTCGAAGATCGGAGACTTCTCCCACCACCGGTCCTCGGTGATCGGTATGCCGGCGATCATCCGCGTGCCGTCGGGCCGGCGGGTCGACTCGACGTGAATGACCTCGGCGCCGAGCAGGGCCAGCGCATGCGTGCAGCAGGGACCGGCCCAGAACGTCGTCATGTCCAGCACTCGAATACCGCTGAGCGGCAGCGGTTTCGCGACCCCACTCGGCGCGGGCCGCGCCGGGAGATGCGCGGTGCGGTAGCGCTCGGTGTGCTCGCCCAGCCGCGGCGCCGGCTCCGGTTGGCATAGCTGCGCGGGCCGCATGCGGTACGGGTGGCTGGGCTGCTGGAAGCCGTCGCGCGGATTGCACACGAACGAATCGCGCGCCACGAACTGGTCGAAGGACGTCACGTTGGCGCCGTTGGCGACGGGCGCGTTGGGGATGCGGAATGCGGAAGCCAGTTCCCGGATTTCGTCGACCGGGGTGTCGGCCAGCCAGGCAAAGATCTCCTCGGCGTGGATGTTCGCCTGCTCGGTGATCGACAGCGGCGATTCCTCATCGATCCACTCCGGGCGGCCCACCATCGCGCACAGGTCGAACCACTGCTGCGCGGTCCCACACCCGAGGTCGACCAGGCCATCCTTGGCCTGAGCCACTCCAGGAATGGTCGGCCGCCGCATGTCTCGCCACGGGCGACCGAGCACTTCGAAGTAGGAGACCGGGTAATAGGTGAGGCACAGGATCTGCGTCTCGAGCATCGACAGGTCCAGCAGTTCTCCTGCCCCGCCGTCGATTCGGCGCCACCGGGACGCCAGGGTGGCCACGCTCGCGTAGATGCCGGCCAGGTATTCGCCGACCTGACCGCCGACGAAGACGGGCGGACGCTCCTGCTCGCCGCGGCCCAGCCCGACGATTCCTCCCGACCACGCCTGCAGCGTGAACTCGGTCGCCGCGCGGTCGCGCCACGGGCCCTCCAGGCCGAACGGCGTGATCGCGGTGACCGTCAGATGTGGGTGCCCGGCGTGGATGGCGCGCGGCGAAAAGTTCGGGTGTTCGACCACTTCGGAGCCGGCGGACCACACCACCGCATCCGCGGCGGCCAGCAGCCGGTTCACCAGTTCGACGTCGTCGTCGGCGGCGGGATCGGCGACGACACTGTGTTTCGCCCCGGCCAGGAAGCTGAACAGCGCGCCGTCACCGCCGGCCGGGATGGTGGCGCCCGAGGCCGACCATGCGCGCAGCGAGTCACCCTGCGGGCATTCCACTTTCACGACGTGGGCACCGCCGTCGGCAAGCAACTTGGTGCAGTAGGCGCCGGCTATACCGGTGGACAGGTCGATCACGGTATAGCCGTCAAGCGGCGGTTCGACGCGACGTTGCGTCACTGCTTCTTTCTCTTCGCGTTGCTGTTCTTGTCGGCTCGCGCCTTCTTGCGGGACTTCTTGCTCAGCCGCCATTCGGCGGGGAACTTGACGTCGTTGTCCTTGACCGCGTCACCCAGGCCCCGCTTCATCGCGTCGCCGAGCATCAACTCATCGCCGGCGTCCGGACGGACACTGCCTCCCATTGACTCGAACACGCCGCTGAGCATGCTGCCCAGATATTCGCCCTGGAACTGCTTCATGATTTCGAAGAAGACCTTCTGCATGAAGACCGTGTCCGTGGGGCGGTTACTGGCACACGCGAGCGCGTACTTGTCCACCTCGGCCTCGAGTTCAGCCCGCGGCACCACGCTGTTGAGGAAGTTGCAGTCATACATCTCCGCGGCGGTGAAAGCCCGTCCGGTGAACACCATCTCCTGAAACTTGCGGATGCCCATGGTCTGCGCCCACCACCACATGCGGGGCCCCCAACCGAAATACCGGAACGACGGGTGCCCGAACAGCGCGTCGTCGCTGGAGATCACCAGGTCGGCATCGGCGGCCTGGTAGAAATGCCAGCCGTAGCAGTAACCCTTGGCCTCGAGGATGCTGATCTTCTTGAAGTCCTGCAGGCCGCGAATGCCCGAGTTCGGGTTGGCATACCACTGGCCGAGCGTGGCACCGTTACGAAACGACCCCTGCGGCGGGTATCGGACTTCGTCAGCGCCGATCCGGTATTCGGCGAGCCGCGGACCCTGGTCCGCCGCGTCGCGCATCCGCATTGCCTCGGTGAGATCCGCACCCGAGCCCAAGTCGTCGCCGACACCGCGGACCACCAGAACCTTGACGTCGTCGTCGATGTTGGCCCGGTGCAACAAGTCTGCGTAACGCACCCGCGCGGCGACCGTCGGCGCGTTGAGATAGTCCGGGCGGTCGAACGTGATCGTGGCGATCCGCGTCGTGGCGTCCTTGTCATACCGGATGATCTCTTCGGCCGCAGGCTCGGAGGGCTCGTTCATGACTAGGGTTGCCAGAACGGGCTACCGGTGAGCACCTCGGGGGCGTCGGCGGTGATCAGGACCGCCTCTCGCCCGAAGACAGCGCCGACTCCCTCTTCCCATACATAACCGGTGACGGCCAGCACCATCCCGGGCTCGAGGCGTTCGCCGGCCGCGGTCGCGGGCAGATGCTTGGAGACTACGGGCGGGTCGAACCCCATGCCCAGGCCGCGGGCCACCGGCATCGGCGGCTCGGGCTCGCCGGCGGCGTGGTAGGCGGCGAGCAGTTGGCCCGCGCCCGCCCCGGGCCGACAGGCACCGATCAGCTTGCCCCACAGGCTCTCCCAGCGCCGCTGCAGGGTGGCGGCCCCGTTGGGCACGTGCCTGGTGTCGGCGGGCCAGGTCCGGCCGACCTCACCGACGTAGCCCCCGGCCAGGACGCCGGCGGAGAAGGCCACCAGATCGCCGTCCTGGATACGGCCGTCGTTCCGATTACCGTCGTCGGCCCGCCGCCATGGATGCTTGCGTGAAGTCACCCATGCGACATCCTGATTCGACGGGGTGCTGACCCCGCCGGCCGCGGATGCCTCCAGCAGGACGCCGGCCAGCGCCTGCTCGGTCACCCCCGGCCGCAACTCGGATACCGCGGCTGCCAGGGCCGACTCGGCCACCGCGACGGATTCCCGGATGGCCGCTATCTCCTCGTCCGTCTTGATGCGGCGTGCCGCCCGCATGGCCAGCTCGCCGTCGACCAGCTGGGCGTTGGGAAACGCGGTCGGCAGCAACTGGGCGAAAACTGGTGAGAGGGCGTCGGTTCCGACGCGCCGCGCGCTCGCCGCGCCGTCGATGCGCTGCAGCGCCGACATGGTGTTCATCGGATTCCACGAGATGCCGTAGAGGTTTTCGTGAGGGATGTCTTCCGGAACGCCCTCGTCCCAGGTGCTCAGGAGGTGGACGGCGCCGGTTTCGCGCACCAGCACGCAGGTCGGGCCGAAGGGCCTGGTGCCGGCGACCCACAGTTGCGGCGCCCCGGTGACATACCGGACATTGGCTTGCCGGCCGAGGACCAGGACGTCAAGATCGTGTGCGGCCATCTGGGCCAGCGCCCGGCGGCGGCGGCCCAGGCGCAGCGTGCGCTCGTCAGGCAGGACTTCAGTTGCCATAAGGGTCATAGGGGTAGTCGGTCAAACGGATCCAACCTTCCTCGGTGATCACCAGGACCTCTTCGCTGCGATAGCCGCCGGTGCCGTCCTCCCAGACGACGGGCTCCAGCACCAGCACCATCCCGGATTGCAGGACGAAATTCTCGTCGAACTCCTGGCCGAGATCGGTTCCTATCATGGGCATTTCGGCGGCATTGACGCCGATTCCGTGGCCCAGGTAGAAGTGCGGCAGCCACGGCTTGGTGCCACCGTTGGCCTTGATGGCGGCGCGCCCCAGATCCGCGGCGGTGGCACCGGCCTTGGCGACACCCAGAACCGCGCTCATGATCTCGAACCACTTGTCGAACTGCGCCTGTTGACGGGGTGACGGATCGCGGCCGACGATCCAGGTGCGCCCGAAGTCCGAACAGTAGCCCTGATAGGTGATGCTGACGTCGGTCCACAGCACGTCGCCTTCGGCCAGCTCGCGTTCCGTGGTGAGCAGCGGCAGCGCCAAGTCGCCGTGTGTGGTCCACACACCCTCGGCCTTGCTGGGCGGCATCACCTGCCAGATCGGCTCGAGCATGCTGGCCGTGGCGCCCAGCTCGAAGGCGCGGCGCAAAAAGCTTGCCGACAAATCGATCTGACGGATCCCCGGGGCCAAACTCTTCTGCACCTCGACCATCGCCTCGTCGGTGATCTGGATCGCGGTACGCATGCACGACAATTCGTCCGGAGTTTTCACCGCCTTGGCGGCGCTGACGATGGCCGTGGCGTCGACGGGTGCTCCGCCCGGGAACAGAACCTTGGCGGCACGCGACATGGCGCCGGTGAACTCGTCGACCGCAACTACCGCAGTGGCCGGGATGAGATCGGCCAACTGCTGCGCGAAATGCTCGACGCCCTCGTCGAATTCGAGATATACGGGCGCGTGCAGGTGATCGGCGGGCAGGTCCGACTCCTGTGCGGCCCCCTCGCGGAACGGCAGGAACAGGTGTGGCCAGTCGTCGTCGGCCAACACCACGGCCACCGGCCGCTCGACGTAGGACAACCCGGCGTCGCCGAGCGGCCAGCTGGCCCCGGTGGCGTAGACCACCGCGTTGTTGCCCAGCAGGATCATCGCGTCGACACCGCGCTCCGCCATCGCCGAGCGCAGCCGGGCCCCCGTCGCACGGCGCAGGCGGGCCAGGTCGGCGGTTTCCGGGATCACCAGTCCGTTGCCGGTGTCGGTGTTCAGTTGCGCGAACGTCGTCACTACAGACCCAGGAACTTCGTGACGTTGTCGCTGACGATCTTCACCGCGTTCTCCGGACCCACCGCATCCACAACGGATTTCAGTGATTTCTCGGAATAGCCGTAGGTGCTCTCGTTGTGCGGGTAGTCGCTGGACCACATCACCTTGTCCACCCCGATCTGATCGATCAGCTGCAAGCCCAGCGGGTCGACCATGAACGAGGCGCTCATGTGGGTGTCCCAGTAGTAACGCGGTTCGTGCTCGAGAGTCCGGTTGAACATGTGCTGGTACGAGCCCATCAGGTGGTCGGCGTCTTGCAGCGCCCACGGCACCCAGGAGATGCCGCCCTCGAACCAGCCGATGCGCAGCCCGGGATGATCATCGAGAATTCCGGTGAAGAGGTACTTGGCGAATTGCTCACGGAATCCGTCGATGTTGATCATCATCCCTACCACCACGCTGTTGAACTGGCACGGCGTTTTCGGTGGGGTCTCCCCGATGTGGTGGGTCACCGGAAGACCGGCGGCCTCGATCTCGTCCCAGACCGGCTTCATCGCGGTGCTGCCGTAGTCGATGATGTTGCCGTCGTCGTCCTTGCCCGGGTTGAGCGGCAGCAGGAACGTCTTGAGCCCCAACGACTTCAGCTCTTCAAGCGTCGTCCTGGTGCCCTGCGGGTCCCACCAGTTGATCAGCCCGGCGCCGTAGAAGTGGCCGTTCGAGCGCTCCTGCAGCTCGGCGATGTATTCGTTGTAGATGCGGAAGGCGAGCTCACGAAGCTGCTTGTCCGGGTAGTGAAACAGCGCCAGCACCGCGTTGGGAAACGCCAATTCCTTCTCGACGCCGTCGTCGTGCAGCTCCTGGATGCGCGCCTCGATGTTGGTGCTCGCGGCGCCGGGCAGGTCGTCGTATTGCATCAGCACGGCGCTGAAGTCGCCCGGCAGGAACGACTGCCCCTTGCGGCCGACCTGGTAGGCGCCGTCCTCGTACCAGATCCGCGGCGCCTTATCCTTCAGGTCGTCCGGGAAGCGTTGGTAGAAAATGTCGTCCGCGAGCGAGATGTGGTTGTCCGCGGAGAAGACGACGGTCCCCTGTGGAAGGCCGACGTCGCTGCCCGCGGCGTGACCACGGCGGTCCTTCGGAGCGCCATAACCGCCGGGCGGGTAAAGCGTACTTGTTTGAGTCGTCATCGTTGACCCTCCATTCGGATCCGAATATTTGATGAGTAGCGGGCTGGCTACCAGGTCACCGGCAGTTCGTAGACGCCGTAGGCGAGTCGGTCGTCCTTGAACGGAACCTCCTCGATCGGAATGGCAAGTCGCAGTGTGGGAATGCGCCGCACCAGCGTGTGGAACACGATCTGCAGCTCAGCGCGGGCCAGCTGCTGCCCGACGCACTGATGCCGGCCATAGCCGAATGCGACGTTGCGATCTGCGCCGGAGCGATGCAGGTAGAGCCGGTCCGGCTCCGCGAACGCGTCCGGATCCCAGTTGGCCGGGGCGAGATCGATGATGATGCCCTCACCGGCGCGAATGGTTTCGCCGGCGATGTGGATGTCTTCGAGCGCGACGCGGCGCTGGCCGTTTTGAATGATGCTCAGGTAGCGCAGCAGTTCCTCGACCGCGCTGGCGATGACCTTCGGATCTTCAGCGTCGCGGATAACGGCCAACTGGTCGGGGTTTTCCAGCAGGGCGAGCACGCCGAGACCGATCATGTTGGAGGTGGTCTCGTGCCCGGCGATCAGCAGGCCGGTGCCCAACTGGGCGGCCTCCTTGACGCTGAGTTCGCCGGCCTTGACCCGCTCGGCGAGGTCGGACACGGCGTCCTCGGCCGGGTTCTCCATCTTGGCCTCGACCAGCTGGGCGAGGTATTTGTTCAGGCTCATGGCGCCTTTGACGGTGTCTTCACCGGTGGCGTAGCGCGCGAGGCCGACGTTGGCGTGATGCTGGAACATGTCGGCGTCTTCGTAGGGGACGCCCAGCAGCTGGCTGATCACCAGCGAGGGCACCGGGAGCGCCAATGCGGTGACGATGTCGGCGGGCTGCGGCCCGGCGAGTATCGCATCGATGTGCTCGTCGGTGATGCGCTGGATGGACGGGCGCAGACCTTCGACACGCTTGAAGGTGAACGGCTTGGACAGCATCCGCCGGAATCGGGTGTGCTCCTCGCCGTCGGCGGTGAAGACCGATCGCGGCCGCTTGTGCACCGTGGACAGCATGCCTTCGTTCCAGTGCGGGAAGCCGGGCTGCCGGTCGTCGACGCTGACCCGCGAATCCGAAAACAGCTCGCGCACTTGCTCGTAGCCGGTGATGAGCCACGGTGTGCTGCCGTCCCAGATCCGGACCCGGGACAGCGGTCGGGCTTCGGCCAGCGCCATGACATCCGGCGGTGGCGCGAAGGGGCAGCGCGGCTCCCTGGCCATCGGGTAGTCCGGAATTTCGGACGCGTGCTCCGCCGCGGTGCTCGTCAGGGTGTCGGACATCGTTTTCATTCCTCGATGTGGATGGCAAGCGCGGGGCAGGCCGCCGCCGCCCGGCGCGCGCCCTCGGCCTGCTCGGGCGTGGGATTGGGATTGAGCAGCACCACGACGCCGTCGTCGTCGCGCTGGTCGAACACTTCGGGCGCGTTCATCACGCAGTTCCCTGATGAAGCGCAAAGGTCTTGGTCGACAGTCACTTTCATTCGCACGCCCTTCACTCGTACGCCGTCACGGGCGCCAGCCACAGGCCCACGATCGCGTCGATGAGTCCGGACGCCGCGGCACGCCATGAACGATGGGACGTCACCGCTCCCGCGGCGAGCGCGCGTTCGCGATCGGCGCAGGTGTGCATCAACAAGTTTCGGGCCATGATGTTGCGTTCGAAGTGCACCTCGGCCGGCAGTTCGGGCAGGCAGCGGTTGATGCCCTCGACGACCTGGACCAGCGACGGGGAGCTGAGCGCGCCCTTGACGATGATGTTGTAGTAGGCGGGGTCGGTCATCGCCTGGGCGGCAAAACGCGCATACCAGGTCGGATTTCCGAGCTCCTCCAGGTGATCGGTGAGCGGGCGCACCAAACAGGCCACCCAGTTGCGCATGTCGGTCGAACCGCCCGTGTCGAGCAGCTCGGTCACCATCTGTTCGCGCAGTTGCTCGACGGGCCCGCGGTGCTTGTGCTCGATGGCCCGCACCAGGTCGGCCTTGGTGCCGAAGTGATAGCCGACGGCGGCGTTGTTGCCCTGGCCGGCGGCCTCGCTGACCTGCCGGTTGGACACGGCGAACATGCC
Organism: Mycobacterium sp. 1165196.3; assembly: GCF_001673415.1. Taxonomy (NCBI): domain Bacteria; kingdom Bacillati; phylum Actinomycetota; class Actinomycetes; order Mycobacteriales; family Mycobacteriaceae; genus Mycobacterium; species Mycobacterium sp. 1165196.3. The sequence continues at coordinate 8,485 of NZ_LZLU01000247.1, forward strand.
GTGCTCGGCGTACAGGCGCTCGGCCGCCACCAGGATCGCCTCTTGGGTGGAACTGGCCCGATCGGTGCGAACGGTCCGGCCGGCGGTGGTCATTGGATCAGTCAACCTCGTACGGTACTTTAAGTCAAGCGATTGATTTAAATTTTAGGACCGTCCTTCGCCGCGCTCGGGGCCTTCCGGCGGTGTCAGCTGTGTCGCTTGGACCGGATCGGCTTGCCCGCCACGGTCCCACCGTCGACCGGAAGCACCGTCCCGGTGACATAGCGCGAGCGGTCGGTGGCGAAATACAGCGCCGCCTCGGCCACGTCGTCGGGCGTGCCCTCGCGCTTCAGCGGCCGGTCCTCCCGCATCGTCTCGCGAATTCGCGCCTCGAACTGCCGCAGCTGTTCGGGGTCCATGCCGGCACCCGATTTGCCCAGGATCGGCGTGGGTATGTTGCCGGGCGCGATGGCGTTGACCCGAATCTCGTGAATTGCCAACTCGATTGCCGCGGCCTTAGTGAACTGAATGACGGCCGCCTTGGACGCGCGGTAGATCATCACACCGCCGCCGGCCTGGATGCCGCCGATCGAGGTGATGTTGATGATGGATCCGCCGCCGTGTTCGGCCATGTGCCGCGCGGCATCTCGGGTACCCGCCATCACGCCGAGCACGTTGACCCCCATCACCCGGTGAAAATCGGCGAGGTCGTCGTCGAGCAATTTCCGCAGCGGGCTGGAGATCCCGGCGTTGTTCACCATGACGTGCAGACCGCCGAACTCCTCGACGGCATCGGATACCAGCGCCCCCACCTGTTCGGGATCGGAGACGTCGGTCGTCCGGAAGGCGGCCGCGCCGCCGAGCGATGCGGCCAACGCCTCGCCGCGGTCGGTCTCGACATCGGCGATGACGACTCGCGCGCCCTCGACCACGAACCGCTCCACGAGTCCGCGACCGATGCCCGAAGCGCCGCCGGTGACGATGGCGACCTTGCCGTCCAATTCGTTGACCACACGACGAGTTAATCGGCGCCTGCCGCGTTAAGTCAAGCAATTGATTTAAGACACGGGCCGCGGTCGGTGCTCGACGCCATAGGCAGGTGCGCTCGGTAAAGTCGAACGGCAAATCACTTTCCAGCGGCGGTGTGGGTGAAAGATCAACAGGCACAACCTTTGCGTGGTCGGCGCGCGGAATGTGCTGCCCTCGACCGGCTGGTGTCGGGCGCCCGCTCGGGCAAGAGTCAGGTTCTGGTGCTGCGGGGCGAGGCAGGCATTGGCAAGACGGCGCTGCTGGATTTCGTTTCCGAGCGTGCCCCGGGCTTCCGCGTGGCTAGGGTCTCCGGGGTGGAGTCCGAGATGGAACTCCCGTTTGCCGCTTTACAGCAACTGTGCGTGCCACTGCTGGATCGCATCGATCAACTGCCGCCTCCGCAGCGCGGTGCACTGGAGATCGCATTCGGCCGGAGCGCCGGACCTGCGCCGGATCGCTTCCTCGTCGGGCTGGCCGTGCTCAGTCTGATCGATGCAGCGACCCAGGCCCAGCCCTTGCTGTGCCTCATCGATGACGCGCAGTGGATCGACCGAATCTCGGCCCAGACGTTGACGTTTGTCGCCCGGCGACTGATCGCCGAGCCCGTGGCGATGGTGTTCGCGGTGAGAGACGCCTCGGCCGCCATCGATGCCGATGATTGGGACGGGTTGCCCGGGTTGGCGGTCCGCGGCCTCAATCCCGCCGACGCCCGCGCATTGCTGGATTCGGTGATCCCGGGCCGACTGGACGACGAGGTGCGCGAGCGCTTCGTGGCGGAGACCCGGGGAAATCCGTTGGCGCTGTTGGAGTTGCCCAGGGGTCTGACCGCCGCGCAGCTGGCCGGCGGCTTCCAGCGCCCGGACGTGCAACCACTGGCGGGACAGATCGAGCAGACATTCGTCCGGCGGATCCGGTCACTGCCGGACGAGACCCAGCAGCTATTGATCATTGCGGCCGCAGAGCCGGTGGGCGACGCGGCGCTATTGTCGCGCGCCACAGAGCATTTAGGGCTTCCACTTGACGCGGCGGCCAGAGCGGAAGCGGCCGGATTGATCGACGTGGGCACCAGGGTGCGATTCCGTCATCCTCTGGTGAGGTCAGCGGCGTACCGCACGGCGGATCTGATGAATCGCCGACGCGTACATCGGGCGCTAGCTGAGGTGACCGACCCACGAAGCGATCCGGACCGGCGCGCGTGGCATTTGGCCATTGCGGCTCCGGGTCCGGACGAATCCATCGCCGCCGCACTCGAGAGCTCCGCCGACCGCGCCCAGGCCCGAGGCGGAGTGGCCGCGGCTGCCGCGTTCCTGGAACGGGCCACCCAACTGACCTCGGATTCGGCCCGCAGAGGGGCACGGGCACTCGCGGCCGCCCAGGCCAAGCGTGACGTGGCGGCCTTCGACGCCGCGGACGAGCTGCTCACCATCGCCGAGGCCGCGCCACTGGACAAGCTGCAGCAGGCCCGCGTCACCCGACTGCGCGCGCAGATCGTTTTCTCCCGCAGCCGTAGCGGTGATGCCGATGCACCGATGGTCTCCGATGCGGCCGTACGCCTGCTCGACGCCGCACGCCGGCTGGAAACACTGGACGACGCGCAATCCCGCGAAACGTACCTAGACGCCGTGGGGGCGGCGATGTTCGGCGGCCGGCTGTGCCCGCATGGCGGTATTGCGTCGACCGCCGAGGCGGCCCGCGCGGCACCGCCCGGGCCGAAGCCGGCACGGCCGGTCGATCTCCTTCTTGATGGCGTCGCGCTGCGGGCGACGGCTGGACTCGTCCCGAGTCTGGCAGCGATGCGCGAAGCGCTGCGCCTCATCGAAGCTGCCGCCGAGCGCGCCGATGACGTCATGCATTGGTTCTGGCGAGCCTTTCCCATCGTCCAGGAATCTGCCGCCCACGAACTCTGGGACGACGACGTATGGCATCGGCTGGCCACCCACGCGGTACGCCTGGCGCGTGCGGCGGGCGCACTCGCCGTGTTACCGAACGCCCTGGTCTATCGCGCCGGTGTACACGTCCAGGCCGGCGAATTCGCAACGGCATCCCAACTTGTCGAGGAGGCCGACGCCATCTCGGCTGCTACGGGTTATGCCCCGGTCAAATATCACTCGGTGCTGCTGGCCGCTTGGCGGGGCAATGAGAACGTCGCGACCAATCTGATCGACCGAGCGGCAACAGACGGGATCGCCAGGGGCGAAGGCCGAATAGTGGCGTTGACCGGGTATTCCAGCGCTGTCCTCTACAACGGTCTGAGCCGCTACGACGATGCCTTCGCCGCCGCGCGCCAGGC
>NZ_LZLU01000248.1:0-4338 GCF_001673415.1 Mycobacterium sp. 1165196.3
GCGGCTGGCCTCCGAGATGCTGGAGCTGGCCGGGATCGCCGACCGCGACCCCGCCGACACCCTGCGCGACGGCACCGCGATGGACCGGTTCCGCCGGCTCGTCGCGGCCCAGGGCGGCGATCTGTCGGTGCCGTTGCCCCTCGGTCGGCATGCCGAGACCGTGACCGCGCCCCGGGGCGGCACAATGGGCGATATCGACGCGATGGCAGTGGGGCTGGGGGCATGGCGGCTCGGCGCGGGCAGGTCCCGCCCGGGCGAGCGGGTGCAGCTGGGCGCGGGGATCCGGATCCACCGCCGGCCCGGCGAACCGGTCACCGCCGGCGAGCCGTTGTTCACCCTCTACACCGACACCCCGGAGCGTTTCGGTGCCGCGCTGGCCGAGCTGGACGGCGGGTGGAGCGTCGGCGACACGGCCCCGACTCCCCGGCCGCTGATCATCGATCGGATCGTGACATGACCGCACCGCTGGGCCTCGAGCAGATCAGGAAGGCCCCCAAGGCCCTGCTGCATGATCACCTCGACGGCGGCCTGCGCCCGTCGACGGTGCTGGAGATCGCCGGGCAGATCGGTTACGACGGGCTGCCCGCCACCGACGTCGACGAGCTGGCGACGTGGTTTCGCACCCGTTCGCACAGCGGCTCGCTGGAGCGCTACCTGGAGCCGTTCTCGCACACCGTCGCGGTGATGCAGACGCCCGAGGCGCTGCACCGGGTCGCCTACGAGTGCGTGGAAGATCTGGCCGAGGACTCGGTGGTGTACGCCGAGATCCGGTTCGCGCCCGAACTGCACATTGACCGCGGGCTGTCCTTCGATGCGATCGTCGACGCCGTGCTGGCCGGCTTCGCCGACGGTGAGAAGGCCTGCGCCGCGGCCGGGCGCCCGATCGTGGTGCGCCTGCTGGTCACCGCGATGCGGCACGCGGCGGTGTCCCGGGAGATCGCCGAGCTGGCAATCCGGTTCCGGGACAAGGGAGTTGTCGGGTTCGACATCGCCGGCGCCGAGGCGGGCAACCCACCGACCCGGCACCTGGACGCTTTCGAATACATGCGAGACCACAACGCGCGCTTCACCATTCACGCCGGTGAGGCGTTCGGCCTGCCGTCCATTCACGAGGCGATCGCCTTTTGCGGGGCGGACCGGCTGGGCCATGGGGTGCGCATCGTCGACGACATCGAGGTGCTGGGCGACGGCAAGGTCCGGCTGGGTCAACAGGCATCCATTTTGCGGGACAAGCGAATTCCGTTGGAGCTGTGCCCCAGCTCCAACGTGCAGACCGGTGCCGTCAACAGCATCGCCGAGCATCCGTTCGATCTGCTGGCCCGCACCCGCTTCCGGGTGACTGTGAACACCGACAACCGGCTGATGAGCGACACCTTCATGAGCCGCGAAATGCACCGGCTGGTCGAGGCTTTCGGCTACGGATGGAGCGACCTCGAGCGGTTCACCATCAACGCGATGAAGTCAGCGTTCCTCCCGTTCGACGAGCGGCTGGCGATCATCGACGAGGTGATCAAGCCGCGCTATGCCGTGCTGATCGGCTAGCGGCTCACCGTCATATGTGCCCCGGCATCCCGATGTCGGGGTCGGCCGGTGCCGCGGGCGCGACCGGCACTGCCGGCGGCGCGACGGGCGGTGCCTCCACGGGCGGCGGCGCGACGGGCGGCGGCGCGATCGGCGCCTGGTCCACCGGCGGCGGTGGGGCCGCGGGCGGCGGCGGGGCGATCTGCGGGGCGGCCGCCGGCGGCAGCGCGTACGGGCCTCCGGCGCACACGGGATTGGCGGGCTGGCTGATGCATGCGGTATCCGCCGGGCCGGTGGGGGCGGCGTCGGCGGCGTACGGCCCGCCCTGACACTGCGCGACCTCTGGCATCGCCACACATCGGGGATCGGACGGGTTGGTCGGCAGGCCGGGATCGGGATTATCTTGCGGCGCAACGAGGATTCGCGCGGCCGGCGCGGGCATCGCGTTCGCCCGTGCGCCCGCACCCGCCGCGGCGACTGCGATCAGCGCTGCGGCCACAACCGTTTTCGCCATCACGTCGCGGACTCCTGTAGAGATCGTCCAAGCCATCGTGCCCCCAGCTACGGGCCCGGCACGGCTTGTCCGGGCTGTCGATCAGTCTGCGCCATGCGCGCCAGATCCGGTAGCCCATAACGGGTCCGGCTCGACCGACAGCCCCATGGCCCGCACCGTGCTGGCCAGGTGGGTCTGCACCGCCCGGAGCGCCCGCGGCAGGTCGCCGTCGCGCAGGGCCTCGGCGATGCCCCGATGCTCGGCCATGATCGTGGCCACCCGATCGGGTTCACGCTGCGCCGATTCCCCGATCATCCGCATCTGGCGGTCGCGCAGCGTCGAGTAGAAGTTGGACAGGATGGCGTTGCCCGACTCTTCCAGGGTGATGGCGTGGAAGGCGCGGTCGGACTCCAGGAATTCCCGCCAGTCGGCGGCCGCCGCGGCCGCACCCTGCCGTCGCAGCTCGCCGGATTGCCGTTCGAAGACCACGGCCCACACGGCGGGACCGCGTCCCACCACCTTGGCCGCCGCGAACTGCTCGAGCACCAGCCGGGCCTCCATCACCGCGCGGACCTCGCCGGGCGAGACCGGGACCACCAGGGCGCCGCGCTGGGGATACAACCGCAACAGCCCCTCGGCCTCGAGGCGCAGGAACGCCTCGCGCACCGGGGTGCGCGACATCCCCAGCGCGGTCGCGACGTCGCCTTCGCTGATCAGCTCGCCGCCGGCGAGCTCGCCGGTGAGGATCTGGGCCTTGACGTGATCCAGCGCGCGATCCTTGGCCGTGCCCGGCCGCGGGCTCTTCGCCGCCATACCGCCCCGCTCTGGTAGCTAAGTCGTATCTCAAGGGTGCTCCTGACCGTACACGAGCCTTCTTTTACCAGGGCATATTGACACTAAGATACAAGATAAATACTATTCGGATACGAGAGATGCCCAAGCGGTGAGGAGACCGAGATGGCCACGACGCAGACATTGACCCCGAACCTGGATCCGACGATCCCGGCACCGATGATCAACGTGGCCGAATACGGGTTCGAGGGCCGCTTCGAAGAGTGGGCCGCCCAGGCCGAGTACTTCGAGTACTCCAAGGCGGCCAACCCGATCGGGTCGGGGCACGTCCCCGCGGTTCCGCTGCGCCGGTTCGATCCCGAGCTCTACCTCGATGCCGCAACCGGCGTGATCCCGCTGGACCTGTCCCGGGAGCTGGGCATCGGCACCGGCGCGGCGACCAGCCCGGCGCTGCTGGCCAACTTCGTCAGCATCCGCGCGGGCGAGCAGATCGACACCAGCCCCAACGCCACCTCGCAGCTGTACTACGTGCTGTACGGGCGCGGCTTCGCGGCGGTCAACGGCCGGCTGGTCGAGTGGGAGAAGGGCGACTTCGTGACGCTGCCCGCCGGTTGCCGGTCGGTGTTCTACGCCGCCGCCGACACGGCCATGTACTGGGTGCACGACGAGCCGTTGATGCGATACCTGGGCGCCGAGGCCACTCGGCCGCGCTTCGAGGCGACCAAGTTCCGCCGCGCCGACGCGGTGGCCAAGCTCGAGGAGATCGCCGCGCGCCCCGGCGCCAACGAGAAGAGCCGGGTGAGCGTGCTGTTGGCCAACGCCGATCAGGAGCAGACGCTGACCATCACGCACGTGCTGTGGGCCATGTTCGGGGTGCTGCCGCCCAACCAGGTCCAGCGCCCGCACCGGCACCAGTCGGTCGCGCTGGATCTCATCCTCGACGCCCCGGCGTCCGGCTGCTACACGCTGCTGGGCACCCGCCTCGACTCCCGCGGCGACATCGTCGATCCCATCCGGGTGGACTGGCGGGCGGGTTGCGCCTTCACCACCCCGCCGGGCATGTGGCACGCCCACTACAACGAGACCGACGAGCCCGCCCACCTGATTCCCGTTCAGGACGCCGGGCTGCACACCCACCTGCGCAGCCTGGACATCAAGTTCACCCAGCGCCGCGACCTGGCCGGGTGATCCCCCGGCGGCGGCCCATGCACCGCCGGAGTTCGGCGAATAGTGTGGCTGGACATGAAGGTGCCCCTGCTGGGACCGGTGTCGCTCACGGGCTTCCAGAACGCCTGGTTCTTCCTGGTCCTGTTGATCGTGCTGCTGGTGATCGGCCTTTACGTCGTGCAGCAGTTCGCCCGTCGTCGCCGGGTGCTGCGCTTCGCCAACATGGAGGTGCTGGAGCGGGTCGCGCCGCCGCGGCCAAGCAAGTGGCGTCACGTGCCGACCATCCTGCTGGCCGCCGCGCTGGTGTTGCTGACCACCGCGATGGCGGGGCCGACGTCGGACGTCCGGATTCCGCTGAACCGCGC
>NZ_LZLU01000249.1:0-23279 GCF_001673415.1 Mycobacterium sp. 1165196.3
TCGCGGTCACCGAGCCGGTGCTGCGCCGCATCGAGGACGCCGCGGCCGCCGTCGACCGCACCGGCGACCAGTTGGCGCTGACCTCGGCGGCCCTCGAACTCACCGCGGCGGCGGACATTCAACTCATCGTCGGCGGCCGGCAGGTCTCGCTGCCGGCCGGGCAGAGCTGGACGACCACCGCCGCCGGACCCACCGAGGTGACGGTCCCCGGCGTCCTGACCGCCCGGGTCAACCCGGGCGCGAACACACTGGACGTGCACGCCAAACACGCTGCGGCACAGGAGGAATTGGTCGCAGCGCTGGCGGCCGGCGAGGTGGCCGACCTCGACGCCGCACGATCCGCCGACCAACGTCGCCGCGAGCTGCAGAGCACCCGTGATCAACTCGGCGCCACCCTGGCCGGCCTGTGCGGTGAAGAGCGGATCGAGGAGCTGCGATCGCGGCTCACCCAGCTGCGCGCCGCACACCCCGCCGAGACAAGTGCCGCGCCCGTGGACATCGGGGCCGCACGCGCCGAACTCACCGCGGTGCTTCAGGCCCGCGAGGACGCGTCGACCGAGTACGAGGCTCGCCGTCAGGCCGCTGCCACAGCGGCTACTGCGCTCGCCGAGTTATCCACGCGCGCAACCGTTCTGCAGAACACCTTGGCGACGCAGCGCGCCGAGCTGAACGCCGCCGCCGGCCGGCTGACGGCCGAGCGGGCATCCGCCGGCGATGCGGAACTCGCGGCCTCGGCGGACACGGCGCGCAGCGCGGCGCAGGCCGCCCAGCAACGCGTCACCGAAGTCGCCGAAGCGCTGGCCGCGGCCGCGCCCGATGCGGTCGCCAGCGAATTGGCCGACGCGACAAAGGAAGCCGACTCGCTGCGCGAGCGCTACGAAGGAGCCGCGCGCGCATTGCGCGAGATCACCATAGAACTCTCGGTGTTCGGCAGTGAGGGACGCCAGGGTAAGTTCGACGCCGCACAGACGGAGCGTGAGCACGCCGCCAGCGAGCACACCCAGGTGGGCGGCCGCGCGCGGGCGGCGCAACTGCTGCGCTCGGTGATGACGCGCCACCGCGACACCACCCGCCGTCGATATGTCGAGCCCTATCGTGCGGAACTGCAGCGACTCGGGCGTCCGGTGTTCGGCCCCAGCTTCGAGGTCGACATCGACAGCGACCTGTGCATCCGCAGCCGCACACTGAACGGCATCACGGTGCCGTACGAATCCCTGTCCGGCGGGGCCAAGGAGCAGCTCGGCATCTTGGCCCGGCTGGCCGGCGCGGCCCTGGTCGCCAAGGAGGACGCCGTCCCGGTGGTGGTCGACGACGCGCTCGGTTTCACCGACCCGGATCGCTTGACCAAGATGGGCGAGCTGTTCGACACCGTGGGAACCCACGGGCAGGTGATCGTGCTGACCTGCAGCCCTGACCGCTACGACGGTGTCAAGGGCGCGCACCGCATCGATCTCAGCGCTTAGCCCACGCGGCCGGCCGAGGCCGAAACTGCTGGTCAGAACTGTTCGATGCCATGTCGGCGCCTCGCCTGCAGAATGGGAACATGGTGGGGCCACGCGAATGACGATGAACGCGAAGCGCAGCCGGGTGCAGCAGAAGCTGGCGGAACTGCCCGGCGTGCGACCCGTGCGCCGGCCGATCTCACCGCACAGCGCCGAAGAGTTCGATCTGTACTACGTGCGCGCCGGCCGCAAGTCTTCCAGTCCGGTGGTCATCATCCCCGGGGGTCCGGGCGTGGCGTCCGTGCAGATGTACAAGGGACTGCGGCGGCGCGCAGCGGCTGCCGGCCTCGACGTCATCATGGTCGAACACCGCGGGGTGGGGATGTCGCGGCACGACGACTCGGGCGACGATCTGCCCCCGCAATCCATGACCGTGAACCAGGTGGTCGATGACGTGGCCGCGGTGCTCGACGACGCGCAAGCGCAGTCGGCGGTCATTTATGGCGCCTCGTACGGCACCTATATCGCCGCCGGAGTCGGGGTGCGACATCCGCAGCGGGTGCGGGGCATGGTGCTCGATTCGCCGTTGCTGTCCCGGCACGACATCGTGATCGTGCGCCGCGCGATTCGCCGGCTGCTGCTGAAGGGGGACAGCCCCGAAACCGCTTCAGTGGCACCCAAAATGCGCAAGCTGGTCGACGCCGGGATCATGGATGCGGCGGCAACGCAGGTCGTGGCGACGATTTACGGTTACGGCGGGGCCGACCTGCTCGAACGACAACTCGACCTGCTACTCGATGGCCGAAAGTTACTGTGGTGGGCGCTGTCCCGGTTCACCACCCTGGGCAACCTGCCGTTTCGCTACGAGGAAGACCTGGTAAGCCGCATCGCGTTCCGCGAACTGGACTATGCGGCCGAACCCGACGGGCTGCCGCTCGACCCCGCCGTGGCGGAAAGCAAAACGCGCACGCAGCGAGTCACTTTCGAGGACGAACCCTATGACCTGCCGACCGAAATGCCGAATTTCGACTGGCCCACCGCGGTGGTTTCGGGTAGGCGGGATCTCATCACCCCACCGGCGGTCGCCCAACGCGTGGCGTCGCTGCTACCCAATGCGGTGCTGTTGAGCCTGCCGAGCATGGCGCACAGCGCGCTGGACTTTCGCGAGCCCGTCGCGCTCGCCACTGCCGACGCGGTTCGGCGTGGCGACCTGAAAGGGCTTGCCGCGCGGGCGTCGGCGCTGGACGCGCTGCCCCCGCGCCCCGAGGTGCGACTGCTGTGGAAGGCGCTCGGAGCGGCGGCCGTCGTCGAGGGCGCGCTGCCGATCCCGAATCGGCTGCGCCGGCGGCTCAATTCCGCGTGAACCCGATGGCGGTGTAGTCGAGGTCGGCAAGACCGGCCGCACCGAAATTGGCCAGCATGCCGCGCACCGCGACATCCCCGGGCGACTGCGTCAGCGGAAGGCTGAATCCCTCAGCCCAGATGAGCTTGTCGAGATCGTTGGCCAGCGCCCGCGCCTTGGCCGGGTCGAGTTCTTCCAGGGTGCTTTCGATGGCGGCGTCGATCTGTTCGCTGCCGATCTTGCCGAAATTGCTTTCCCCGTCCGACTTGTAGATCTGGGTCAGCGCCGAGAGCGGGAAGGCGTCGCCGAGCCAACCGAACTGGGCCATATCAAACGCCCCGACGTTGATGTAGTTGGTGAAAAAGCCGCTGCCGGAACGGGAGACGAGCTCGAGCTTGACCCCGATCTGGGCCAGGCTGTGCTGGGCGATCTGGGCGAACTGCCGGCTGCCCTGGGCGTCGTAGAACAAATCGCGGATGACCAGCTGCCGGCCGTCCTTCTCGCGGAACTGGCCGGTCCGCTTCCAGCCCAACGCGTCGAGCTCCCGGCTGGCCGCGGCCGGGTCGTAGGGAACGACCGAGCTGTTGTCCTGATAGCCCTGCTGCCCCGCGACATAGATGTGGTTGCCCAGCGCCACCGGGTTACTGGTCAGGCCGTACTGGACGACCTTGGCGATGGTCTGCCGATCGATGCCCTTGGCGACCGCGACGCGCAGCGCCCGGTCGGACAGGATCGAGCCCGGGGCGCCGTTGAACGTGAAGTGAGACCACGCCGGCGCGGGCGCGCGCCGGATCGAGATCCCCTTGGTGCGCTGGGCGATGGTCAGCTGATCGACGGTGCCGACCCCGGTGGCGTCGATCGTGTTGTTCTGCAGCGCCGGTAGCCGCGCGGCATCGTCGAGCACCAGATAGGTGATGGTGTCCAGCCGAGGTCGCGCGCCCCACCATTTCGGGTTGCGGCTCAACACGATCCGCTGGGTGGTCCGATCCAACGACGAGACGACGAACGGTCCGGCCGACGGTCCGGGACCCTCCAGCTGGCCCTTGTTGAATGCCTCCGGGGTGGCCGTCATGCTCTTGGGCAGCAGCATTCCGTTGCCGGCGAACATGCCGCGCCATTCGGCGTAGGGCTTGGCGAAGGTCATGATGGCCTGCCGGTCGTCGACGCCCCGGGTCACCGAGGCGACGCGGTCCGCACCGCTTGGTCCGGCGATCTCGAAGGTCTTGTCGACACCGCTCAGGGCGTGGATCTGGCTGGCGATGTCCGCCCAGGTGATCGGCGTGCCGTCCGACCACACCGCCTTGGGGTTGATCGTGTACGTAACCACCTGTGGCGCAGTGCCGGTGAGCTCGATGCTGGTGAAGTAGTCGGTGTCGACCGTCGTGGAGCCGTCGGGGCCGATGATGAATGCCCGCGGCAGGGTGGCCTTCATCATCGCCGAGACGTCGGCCGAATTGCCGTCGATGTGCAAGATGTTGAAGTTCGGTGGAAAGTCGGTGAGCGCCAGTCGCAGGTCGCCGCCGTCTTGCAGAGTGGCCGGATCGTGCGGGTTGAGGTCGCTCGTGGAGCCGATCTGCGCGTTCTGGCCCGTTTCGGGAATCAGGCTGACGGCCGGCGAGCAACCCGAGATTGCCAGCATCATCGCGAAACACGCTGCCGCGCAGCGGATCCCCCGACGCGCCAGGACCGCCCGGCTAGGCACGTCTGCCCGGATCCGGTTGCGGCACCGCGTTCAGCAGCCGCCGGGTGTATTCGTGTTGCGGATCGGCGAAGACCTGCCGGCTGTCACCCTGCTCCACGATGGCGCCGGCATACATCACCACGACGTCGTGAGCCAGGTGTTTGACGACCGAAAGATCATGGGAGACAAACAGATAAGATAGGCCGAACCGCTCTTGCAGGTCCAGCAACAAATTGATTATCCCGGCCTGGATGGATACGTCGAGCGCGGACACCGGTTCGTCGAGCGCCAGGATCTTCGGCTGCAGTGCCAGCGCGCGGGCGATGCCGATGCGCTGCTTCTGGCCGCCGGAGAATTCGGCGGGGTAACGGACCGCGTCGGCGCGGCGCAGACCCACGATTTCCAGCAGCTCGGCGACGCGCACGTTGGTGCGACCTTTGTCGAACCCATTGGCCCGCAGGGGTTCCGCCAGCAACTCGGACACCGGTAGCCGCGGATCCAGCGACGCGATCGGGTCTTGGAACACGACCTGGATGTCGCGCCGCAGCGCTCGCCTGCGCGCCGTGCTCAACGTGGTGACATCGGTGCCCAGCACTTCGATCGAACCCGACTGGGGGCCGGTGAGTTCCAGGATCTCGTGCAGAGTGGTCGACTTGCCCGAACCCGACTCACCGACGATGCCCAGGGTGCGGCCCTGCCGCAGCTCGAAACTGACGCCGTCGACCGCGCGGACCTCGCCGGCGCTGCGGCGCAACACGCCCTTGGTCAGCCGGTAGGTCTTGGTCAGGTCGCGCACCGCGACGACCACCGAGCCGTCGGCCGATTCCGCTTGGTGGGCTTCGGTGCTCACGCCGTAGATGTCCGCGGCGCTTCGGCCGTCGACTTGCTCGGTGCGGATGCAGGCCGCCCGGTGATCGGTGCCGACGGCAAGTAATTCCGGCTCCTCGAGCCGGCATTCGTCGATGGCCAGCGGGCAGCGCGGCGCGAACGGGCAGCCGGGATCCAGGCCGGCCAGCGACGGCGGCGCGCCGGGGATCGGCACCAGCCGGGTGCCCTGAGCGGCGTCCAGTCGCGGCACCGAACCCAGCAGCCCGACGGTGTAGGGCATCCGCCGGTCCCGGTAAAGGTCACGCACGGAAGCGGATTCGACGACCCGCCCGGCGTACATCACCAACGCCCGGTCGGCGAACTCGGCGACCACACCGAGGTCGTGGGTGATGATCAGCACCCCGGCGCCGGTGATGTCGCGGGCCGTCTTGAGCACCTCGAGGATCTGCGCCTGCACCGTGACATCCAGCGCGGTGGTCGGCTCGTCGCAGATCAACAGGTCGGGGTCGTTGGCGATCGCGATCGCGATCACCACCCGTTGCCGCTCACCGCCGGACAGCTCATGGGGAAACGCTCGGGCGCGCCGTTCCGGCTGGGCGATTCCCACTAGTTCGAGCAGTTCCACCGCGCGCCGGCGGGCGGCCTTCTTGCCCGCCCGCGGCTGATGGATCTCGATCGCCTCGGCGATCTGATCGCCGACGGTGTAGACCGGCGTCAGCGCCGACATCGGGTCCTGGAACACCATGCCGACCGTCTTGCCGCGAAACCGCGACATGGCGTCGTCGCCGAGGCCAAGCAGCTCGGTGCCGTGCAACCGGACCGAGCCGCGCACCCGCGCGTACTCGGGCAACAGTCCGATGGCCGCCATCGCCGAAACGGACTTCCCCGAACCGGATTCGCCGACCATCGCGACGACCTCTCCCGGTTCGATGCGATAGCTGATGCCGCGCACCGCGGTCACCGGCGCGCCGCCGGCTCCGAAGGTGACCGCCAGGTCGGTCACCTCGAGCAGCGCGCTCATCCGCCCCCACCCCGCAGCCCCGCGCTGCCGGGGTCGAGCGCGTCGCGCAGTCCGTCGCCGGTGAGGTTGGCGCACACCAGGATCAGCACCAGCACGCCCGCCGGAAACAGAAACACCCACGGAAAGGTGGTCGCCGATTGGGTTCCGTTGGCGATCAACGTTCCCAGCGACACGTCCGGCGGCTGGATACCGAAACCGAGGAAGCTCAGGCCGGTTTCGGCCAGGATGGCCGAGGCGACGTTGAGCGCGGCGTCGATGATCAGGATGGAAGCCACGTTCGGCACCACGTGGCCGAGGATGATGCGACTGCTCGATACCCCCATATACCGTGCGGCCCGGATGAATTCGCGTTCACGCAAACTCATGGTCATGCCGCGCACCATGCGTGAGCTGACCATCCACCCGAACCCGGCCAGCAGCAGCACCAGCATCAACACGTTGGCCGAGTTCTTGATTCGCGGCGTCACGATGGCGATGAGGATGAAGCTGGGCACCACCAACAGCAGGTCGACCACCCACATCAAGGCGCGGTCGCGCCAGCCACCGAAATAGCCGGAGATCGCCCCGACGGTGGCGGCGATGCCAGTGGAGATCACCGCGACGCAGACGCCGATCAGCATCGATTTCTGCATGCCGCGCAGGATCTGCGCCAACAGGTCCTGACCCAGCGCGTTGGTGCCCAGCCAGTGCCGCGCGTTCGGCGGCGCCAACAGCGCGGTGAAATCAAGGTCCTCATAGGAGTACGGCAGCACCGCGGGCAGCGCGTAGCAGCCGACGAACAACAGGACCAGCAACGCCAGCGACGCCACCGCGAACCGGTTGCGACCGAACCGCCGTAGCACCAGGGTGCGCCGTGAGGTGAAATCCGCGACTTCGTGGCCCGAAAACCCATGGGCGCCATCGGCATTCGTCTCAGAGGTCATGACACCCGCACCCGCGGATCAAGGGCCGCGTAGAACACGTCCGAGAGCAGCCCGGCCAGCAACACCACCGCCCCGGAGAACAGGGTGATCGCCGCGATGATGTTGGTGTCCTGCGTCGCGATGCCGGCCACCAGCCATTCGCCCATGCCGTGCCAGCCGAAGATCTTCTCCACGAACACCGCTCCGGTGACCAGGCCCGCCACCCCGTAGGCGAACAGGGTGGCCAGCGGGATCAGGGCGGTCCGCAGCCCATGCTTGACCAGCGCGCGCCGGCGGGTCAGCCCTTTGGCGCGCGCGGTGCGAATGAAGTCCTGGCCGAGGACGTCGAGCATCGCGTTGCGTTGGTATCGGCTGTAGCCGGCCGCGGCGGCCAGCGCCAGGGTCAGCGACGGCAGGACCAAGTGGCGCAACCGGTCGAGCAGCTGCGCACCGGCCCCGCCGGTAACCCCCGGTGAGGTCTCCCCGGTGTAGTCGAAGACGTGAACGCCCAGCGCCCAGTTCACCCGCAGCGCACCGAGGATCAGCAGGCTGGCGATCACGAACGTCGGCGTGCTGAGCACCAGCAGCGCCACCAGGGTGACGACGCGGTCGCTGAGTCGATACTGCCGAATCGCGCCCCACGCCCCGGCCGCGATGCCCAGCGCGGTGCCCGCCAGTGAACCGATGACGAGCAGGCGCAGGGTGACTCCGACGCGACGCCAAAGCGTGGTCCCGACTGGCTGCCCGGTGACCGTTTTGCCGAAGTCGCCGCGCACGGCGTGCGAGGCCCAGTGCGCGTAGCGGATCGGTATCGCCTCGTCCAAGCCGAGTGTGTGGGCCTTGGCGTCAATCACGGCCTGCGGCGGCCGCGGGCTGCGCTGCAGCAGGCTGTCGAGTGGCCTGAAGGCCACCGACGTCAGGCAAAACGTGAGAAACGATGCCAGCGCCAGCAGCACAACGTAGTTGAGCAACCGGCGTGCCAGAAATCGAGTCATGCCCGTCCGCACACCCCACGTTGCATTGGGACAGGCTATCGAGCCGGCAGCACGGCGTCGCGCGTTGCGGCGTCGGGTGCGCTCGGTCCGCTTTCGATCCGGTTGATTCTCACCGGTGAATCGCGTGTGATCGGTTGTTAGGATCCACCGCGGCACCGAGGCCGTGCAGCAAACGCGCACGTTTCGGGCCGCGACACTCCCAAGGAGGCTTGCGTGACGGTTACCGATGATTACCTGGCCAACAACGCCGAATATGCGAGCACCTTCGAAGGGCCACTGCCGATGCCGCCGGGCAAACATGTCGCGGTCGTCGCGTGCATGGACGCCCGGCTCGATGTCTATCGCATCCTCGGCCTCAACGAGGGGGAGGCCCACGTCATCCGCAACGCCGGCGGGGTCGTCACCGACGACGTCATCCGCTCGCTGGCCATCAGCCAGCGGTTGCTGGGAACGCGGGAGATCATCCTGATCCACCACACCGACTGCGGCATGCTCACCTTCACCGATGACGACTTCAAGCGCAGCATCCAGGAGGAGACGGGCATCAAGCCCGGGTGGGCTGCCGAGGCGTTCGCCGACCTCGCCGAGGACGTCCGGCAGTCGCTGCGCCGCCTGGAGGCCAGCCCGTTCGTCACCAAGCACGTCTCCGCGCGCGGATTCGTGTTCGACGTGGCCACCGGCAAGCTCGACGAGGTGACGCTCTAGCCGGTCAGCCGACCTTGTAGGTCGCCAGCGCCTTAGCGACCAGCGTCCCCTGCGGGTCGATGATCTCGGCCTCGCAGTTGACCAGCGAGCGGCCGCGCCGCAGCACTCGGCCGACGCCGATGACGTCGGTGGCCCGGGCCGGGGCCATGAAGTCCAGCGCCATGGAGACCGTCACGCCCCGCAATTCGGGCGGCGCCTGCGCTCCGCACCATGCCGCCGCCATGACGGTGAGATCGGCGAGCGTGGCGATGGCGCCGCCGTGGACCATGTCACCGATGGTCACGTTGGACGGGTCCCAGGGCAGTCGCAGCCGCACCTCGTCGTCCTCGAGGCGGTCGGCAACGATGCCGAGCTTGACCACGAAGGGGGACTGGGGGAGGAACTGCGCGATGACGTCGCGACCGCTCGGTGTGGCTGGTCCGGCGGGTTGAGGGGTGGCAGTCATCCGTCCATGCTTTCGCACCCGTCACCGGCGGCAAAAGTACCGCCGCGCCTCTTGACGCGATGTGTCCGGTGGCCGCCGCGCGCGCCACCAGGCGTCGGCTCGTCGGCCCGCGGTTGACAGCGCCAACGGGAACTGGTCTTATATTTTGCTAAAGTGCCAAAGTTGGTCAGTTCTGCCAGGTTTTAAGAAGGAAGCTATGACCGGTGATCTGAAGGTGGCCCCCGCCGCCGGGCAATACGAGTTGAGCCATCTGCGCTCGCTGGAGGCAGAGGCGATCCACATCATCCGGGAGGTGGCCGCTGAGTTCGAGCGGCCGGTGCTGCTGTTCTCGGGCGGCAAGGATTCCATCGTCATGCTGCACCTGGCGCTGCGGGCGTTCCGCCCCGGGCGGTTGCCCTTCCCGGTGATGCACGTCGACACGGGCCACAACTTCGACGAGGTGATCGCCACCCGCGACGAGTTGGTCGCCGAGCACGGTGTTCGCCTGGTGATCGCCTCGGTCCAGGAGGACATCGACGCCGGGCGGGTCGTCGAGCCACGCCAGGGGCGGAACTCGATCCAGACCGTGACCCTGCTGCGCGCCATCCGGGAGAACAAGTTCGACGCCGCCTTCGGCGGAGCGCGCCGCGACGAGGAGAAGGCCCGCGCCAAGGAACGCGTCTTCAGCTTCCGCGACGAGTTCGGCCAATGGGATCCCAAGGCGCAGCGGCCCGAGCTGTGGAACCTCTACAACGGCCGCCACCACAAGGGCGAGCACATCCGGGTGTTCCCGTTGTCCAACTGGACCGAGTTCGACATCTGGTCCTACATCGGCGCCGAGAACATCGCGCTGCCGTCGATCTATTACGCGCACCGGCGCAAGGTATTTCGTCGCGACGGCATGCTGCTGGCGGTGGACCGCAACATGCAACCGGGTGACGACGAGCCCGTGTTCGAGACGACGGTGCGTTTCCGCACCGTCGGCGACGTCACGTGCACCGGATGCGTGGAATCGCAGGCCGCCACGGTGGACGAGGTCATCGCCGAGACCGCGGTGTCCCGGCTGACCGAGCGCGGGGCCACCCGGGCTGACGACCGCATCTCGGAGGCGGGCATGGAAGACCGCAAACGGCAGGGATACTTCTGATGACAACGCTTTTGCGGCTCGCGACCGCGGGTTCGGTCGACGACGGCAAGTCCACCCTGATCGGCCGCCTGCTGTATGACTCCAAGGCCGTGATGGAAGACCAGTGGGCCGCGGTGGAACAGACGTCCAAGGACCGCGGACACGACTACACCGACCTGGCGCTGGTGACCGACGGCCTGCGGGCCGAGCGCGAACAGGGCATCACGATCGACGTCGCTTACCGCTACTTCGCCACTCCCAAGCGCAAATTCATCATCGCCGACACCCCCGGCCACATCCAGTACACCCGCAACATGGTGACCGGGGCGTCGACCGCGCAGCTGGTGATCGTGCTCGTCGACGCGCGACATGGCCTGCTGGAGCAGTCGCGCCGGCACGCCTTCCTGGCATCCCTGCTGGGCATCCAGCACATCGTGCTCGCGGTCAACAAGATGGACCTGATCGGCTGGGACAGAGAGAAATTCGAGGCCATCCGGGACGAATTCCACGCCTTCGCCGCGCGTCTGGACGTGCACGACGTGGCCACCATTCCGCTTTCGGCGCTGCACGGCGACAACGTGGTGACCAAGTCCGACCAGACACCGTGGTACGAGGGCCCGGCGTTGCTGTCGCACCTCGAGGAGGTGTACATCGCCGGTGACCGCAACATGGTCGACGTGCGGTTCCCGGTCCAGTACGTCATCCGCCCGCATACCCGCGAACACCAGGACCACCGCAGCTACGCCGGCACGGTCGCCAGCGGGGTCATGCGGCCGGGTGATGAAGTGGTGGTGCTGCCGGTCGGCAAGCGCACCCGGATCACCGCGATCGACGGGCCGAATGGTCCGGTGGAAGAAGCGTTTCCGCCGATGGCCGTATCGCTGACCCTGGCCGACGAGATCGACATCTCGCGCGGTGATTTGATCGCCCGCACCCACAATCAGCCCAGGGTGGCGCAGGAGTTCGACGCGACGGTGTGCTGGATGGCCGACAATGCGGCGCTCGAGCCCGGCCGCGACTACGTCATCAAGCACACCACCCGGACCACGCACGCGAAGGTGACCGCGCTCGACTACCGGCTCGACGTCAACACCCTGCATCGCGACAAGAGCGCAACGGCGTTGCAGCTCAACGAACTCGGTCGCATTTCGCTGCGCACCCAGGTGCCGCTGCTGCTCGACGAGTACACCCGCAACCCCAGCACCGGCTCGTTCATCCTCATCGACCCGCACACCAACGGCACGGTGGCCGCCGGCATGGTGCTGCGCGACGCTTCGGCGCAGGCGGCGAGCCCGAACACCGTGCGGCACAAGCCATCCGCCATCGCCGAGGCGCGGCCGCGGGGCAAGACGGTGTGGTTCACCGGTTTGTCCGGATCCGGCAAGTCGTCGGTGGCCATGCTGGTGGAGCAGAAGCTGCTCGAAAAGGGTTCTCTGGCTTACGTTCTCGACGGTGACAACCTGAGACACGGTTTGAACGCCGACCTGGGCTTTTCCATGGCGGACCGGGCCGAAAACCTGCGCCGGCTGGCACACGTGGCGGCGCTGCTCGCCGACGCCGGCAATGTCGTGCTGGTGCCGGCGATCAGTCCGCTGACCGAGCAACGCGAACTGGCGCGCCAAGTGCACGTCGACGCCGGCTTCGACTTCTTCGAGGTGTTCTGTGACACCCCGATCGAGGAATGCGAAAAGCGTGATCCCAAGGGCCTGTACGCCAAAGCCCGGGCGGGGGAGATCACCCAGTTCACCGGCATCGACAGCCCGTATCAGGCGCCAGTGAATGCCGACCTGCGTCTGACCCCGGACGGTACCGTCGAGGAGCAGGCGCAGCGGGTCATCGACCTGCTCGAATCGAGCGGGTAGCACGCCAGGTCAGCCAGGCTGCACCGATATTGTGCCGCCGGGTGGCACAATCCTGTGAGTGCGCATGTCGGCGAAGGCGGAGTATGCCGTGCGGGCGATGATTCAGCTCGCCACGGTGCCCGACGGAACGCTGGTGAAGACCGACGACCTGGCCCAGGCCCAGGGCATCCCGCCGCAGTTCCTCGTCGACATCCTGACCAACCTGCGCACCGACCGGCTGGTGCGCAGCCACCGCGGTCGTGAAGGCGGCTACGAATTGGCCCGTCCCGGCAAAGACATCAGCATCGCCGACGTGCTGCGCTGCATCGACGGACCGTTGGCCAGCGTCCGTGACATCGGGCTGGGCGATCTACCGTATTCGGGTCCGACGGCGGCGCTCACCGACGTGTGGCGCGCGCTGCGGGCCAGCATGCGTTCGGTGCTCGAAGAAACGACGTTGGCCGACGTCGCCGCCGGTGCCCTGCCCAAGCATGTCGCGCAACTGGCCGACGACTATCGCCGGCAGGAAAGCCAGCGGCACGGTACGGCGCGCACCGGCGACTGAGCGAAGTTTCCGCTCAGCCCGCCGATCCGTACGGGCTGGTGAGGATCTCCATGGCATGGCCGGACGGGTCCAGGAAATAGACCCCGCGCCCACCGTGGTTGTGGTTGATCTCGCCGGGACGGTTGGCGCCCGGATCGGCCCAGTGCTGCAGCCCGCGTGAGGAAATCCTGGCGTAGATGGCGTCGAACTCCTGCTCGGACACCAGGAACGCGTAGTGCTGGCGCGGGATGTCCGCGCCTTCCGGGGCGTCGGCGTAGTCGAGACTTACACCGTGCTCGAGTTCGACGACCATGAAGTGGCCGAAGGGCTTTGGGCTGGGCAGGCCGAACAGCTCGGTGAGGAACTCGGCTGATTCTCGTTTATCGCGTGACGCGACGATGGTGTGGTTGAAACTGATGGTCATAGTTCTTTCCAGTCAACCACCGTCCGCCGGGCGCGACAACGCCGCGCTATTTCGGCGCGGTTAGCTCGAGGGCGATGTTGTCGGGGTCACGGAACTCCAGGATGTAGGACGGTCCGATGTCTTTGACCGGCTCATGACCGACACCGAGTTCGTCGAGATGTGCTGCCGCCGAATCCAATTCGTCTTTGCTGGCGAGCCGGAAGGCAATGTGGTCGAGGCCGACGCGATCCTCGTCGAAGCGGTCCGCGGCCACCGGGCGCAGACCGAGTAGCGTGCCGCCGAGGTCGTAGATCACGCCGCCGTACAGGAAGCTCAACTGGTTGCGGGTGGGTTCATCGGCGTTGTCGGGGACCTCGATCAAAACCGGCCAGCCGAACACGCTCTCGTAGAACTGCCGCGACCGCTCGATATCGGTCACGGTCAGCCGGACATGCGCGATGGAACTACTGGTGAACGCCACTCGGTCCATGGTTCCACTGATGGGCTGCATTAGAAACATGCCAAAATCGCCGTCGTGCAGATTGCGATGACCATGCCGGTGATGGAGCCGGATCTGGATGCGACCGTGCTCGAGACCTGGGCGCGCGCCATTGACGAGGGGCCGTTCTCGTCGCTGTGCTGGGGTGAGCGCATCGCGTTCGACAACCCGGACAACCTGACGTTGCTGGGTGCGCTGGCCGCCTGGACCAAGCGGGTGCGGCTGCTGACCACGGTCATCGTGCCGCAGCTACACGATCCGGTGATGCTCGCCAAGGGGCTAGCGACCGGCGACCTGCTCAGCGGCGGCCGGCTCACCGTGGGCATCGGCGTGGGCGGTCGGCACGAGGACTACCACGCCGTGGGCGCCGATCCGGCGACGCAGACGATGCGCGGCATGGCCGAACGCGTGGCGGTGATGAAGCGGGTCTGGGCGGGGGAGAAGACCTCCGATTCGGTGCTGCCGGTCGGCCCGGCGCCGGTGCAGCCCGGCGGTCCGCCGCTGTTCGTCGGGAGTATCGGACCGAAAACCATCCGCAGCGCGGCCGCGTGGGCCGACGGGCTGGCCGGCACCACCCTGGACCTCGACGTGGCCAAGCAGAACGAGCTGTTCGACGTGACCCGGGCGGCCTGGGCGCAGGCCGGCAAGCCCAAACCCCACCTGATCACTTCGTTCTGGTTCGCCTTCGGCTCGCCCGAGGCGTCCCGCGACCAGATCCACCGTCACCTGCGCCGCTACATGAACTGGATACCGGCCGACTACGTCGACGCGATGGCACCGATGACCGGCTGGGCCGGCAGCGAGGACGAGCTGCTCGACGTGTTGCGCAGGTTCGCCGAGATCGGCACCGATGAGGTCCAGCTGATCCCGACCAGCTCGGATGTCGATCAGCTTCGTCGCGCCGCGGACGTGGCAGCACGGCTCTAGAGTTACGGCAACGCTGCAGGTCAAATCGGGTGAATTGCCGCGCCGACGCGGTGGCGATTTCATTAGCGGCATGACGCAGCAGGAGCTGCCCGCCCCGCTAGCCGTACTGACCGGGCTCATGACCGAGTGCGCGAGCAACGGCGACTACGCCGGGGCCGCGCGGCAGGCGAACGAGCTGGTCACCCTGTGCCGGGCGACGCTGGGCGAGCGGCACCCCACCGTGCTGGAACTCAAGGTGTCGCTGGCCACCGTGCAACTGCGCGCCGGCGACGACGCCGTCGCCTACGAAGAGTTCGCCCGATTGATCCCCGACCTGGTCGAGGTGCTCGGGCGCGATCACCTCAGCACCCTGACCGCCCGCCACCTCCTGGCGGGCCGGCAACAACCGTCGCTGTCAGCGCTCGCCGAGTGGTCGCAGCTTTTCGCCGACGAACAGCGCGTGTTGGGCGCCGAACACGAGAGCGTGCTGGTCGCCCGCGAGAAAATCGCCGAGAAGCGTTGGGAGATAGGCGATTTCGTCGGTGCGCTGGCCGAGGGTGAACACGTACTCGCCGCGCGGCGGCGCGTGCTGGGTGACGACCACGCCGACACCCTCGGCACGCGGTTGATGCTGGCGATCTGGCGGGGCCGCTCCGGTGACGTCCCCACGGCCGTCGCCGAGCTCGAACCGTTGATCCGCGAGCTGCGCGACAAGCTGGGCGACGACCACGTTCACCTGCTGATGGCCCGGCACATGTTCACGCTGTGGGCCCCGGACCTGGCCGGCGTAAAGGACGAGGTCGCGGCGTGGGAGGCGCTGGTCGACGAGGAGGCGCGGGTGCTGGGCGACGAGCATCCGGTGACCGTCGCCGCCCGCCATGAGCTGGCCGGATGGTGCGCCCGGCACGGCCGGCCACCGGACGAATCCGGTGGCCGATCCGCTTCGGCCCGCAGGTGCGCTGAGCGTTAGGTCGCCGCTTTGTCCACCGGACGCTCGTCGGCGGCAGGCTCCTGGGGCGGCTGCCCCTTGCGCAGCGTCTCCAGCAGCTCGCGATACGGCCCCACCAGATAGACGGTGTCGCCGCCGCGCAGCCAGGCGTCGCGACGAGGGTGCAGCTCGACAGGGGTGTCCCGGCGGGTGATCGCGATGACCCGGGTCTGGGTGGACATCTCGAACATGCGCAGCCCGTCGAGTTCGCTGCCGGCCGCCACGTGCATCGCGCCGACCATGAACGAACGCTGCCCGATCGAAAACGTGCCCAGCACCTGCAGGCCCATCGCGGCACCGATGAACCAGGGCGCCGCCAGGTCGACGGTCGAGCGAACGTTCTCAAAGCCGAACCGCTTGGCCACCGCATCGCCGAGGGCGCGGTCGTAGATGCGCAGCACGATGGGCACATCGGGCCGGTTGACCTCGGGCATCACCCTGGGACCCAGCATCTCGCGCAGCACGATTCCGGTCTCGATGTTGACCATGTCGTCCTGGGTCAGCACCGCGACGGCCCGGGCGCGGTCGACGCGGGCCGCCTCGAGTGTCTGGCGCAGCGTTGCGTCCCCGAAGATCACCGGTACGTCGAGTTCGTCTGCGGTGGAGAGGAATCGGTTGTTCTCGTCGCGTTCGATCACCGCGACGTCATATCCGGCGGCGGTCAGGTCGCCGACGACGCGGCTGCCGAACGAGCCCAGCCCGACGACGATGATGTGGTTGCGCAGATGGCGCGCGCGCCGAACCCCGGCCGATTGCAGGAAGCGGCGTGACAGCAGCAAGTCGGCCAGGAATGCGACGAGCAGCGCGGTGGTGGTTACGCCGGAAAACATCAAGGCGACGGCGAAGATTCGCAGCCACGCGGACTGGTGCAGGAAGGTGAATTCGCCGTAACCCACGGTGGTGATGGTCTCCGCGGTGAAGTACATCGCGTCCAGCCAGGACAGTCGCGGCCGCGTGTACGAGAAGTGCACGACGACCGTCGACGCGAGCAACAGACTGAGCGCGAGCAGCATTGCGGGGAAGAGCATGGGATTGACGTCGTCGCGCATCGCCCGCGCGGCGTCGGAAATCCGCCGCATCCATGACTGGCGTGAGCGGGTCGCGGCCGGCCGGGGAGTCTTGATGCCGCGCGCGGCCAGCTCGTCGGCGCTGCCGATCATGGCGGTCCAGTCGCCCTTGCGCACTTCGTGATCTCGTCCGGGACAGGGCACCACCTCGTCGGATCTCGCGGAGTTCGCGCCGTGGATCACGGCCACCGGTGCCAGGTCGCCGTAGATCTCACGAAGGGTCGCGTCGCGCGGCGCCTCGGCCCCCGACACCAGGAATTTGATGCCGGCCGCCTCGACCGGGTGGGTGCTGCTCGCCAGACAGGCTTCGACGACCGACGGCGCCGCGAGGTCGGCGACGTCCAGGATGGCCCCGGGACCGTTGTCGGCGGCCACCGCTCCGCGCAGCACGTCGTTGCCCAGTCGGGCGACCACGCGCACACGAGGATTCGCTTTCCTTGCCAGCAAGGCGATTTCGAGATTCTTCGCGTCGTCGTCCCCGGCGCAGACGATGGCGTGCGCGCGGGCGAGATCGGTGGCGACGAGCTCCTCGCTGTGCAGCTTGACGATGGTGGCACCGGCGCGGTTCAGTTCCTCGGCAATCGTTGTCGCGAGCGCGTTGTCACCGCTGACGATGATGTGGCGGCGCGTGCTCATGTATCCCCACCTCTGCGACTTTTGTTGCTACGACTATCGGGCACTGCGTCGATGGATGCCAGCGTGACATGTCCGGACTCCTCTTGAGGGAGATAATGATGCGGATCATCGCTTGACGGCGAAGCTGTAGGACTGATTGGGAGGGTGCGGTGGAGGGTGGGCCGCTGGATTGGTGGTTGGACCGGATCAACTTGCTTATCGACATGACTGGCGATGTCGATCTGGGAGGCTCGGTCACGCTGGATTATTCCGAGGCATCGTTGTCGGCGCTGGAGACCGCGGCGCGCGATCGGTTGGCCGATCCGGCTGAGGCGCTCGAGGACGCAAATCAGTCGTTCACCGCGGGGGTGGTGGCGTATCTGGGTGAGGCCTTGATGCGTGTCGGTGGTGGGCGGTGGGACTGGGTCGCCGAGCCGCCCGCGGGTGTCGCGGTTGATGACCCCGGACTGCGGCGGCGGCTATCTGAGCATCGTTGGCGGATCGACAGTGCGGGCGAACCCGATGCGACGGGCTTTCCGATCATCCGCCCCGACTCCGAATCGGGGCTGGAGGCGTTGTCGCCGACGCATCTGTTGCTGCAGGCGTTGGCCGATGAGAGTGCGGTGTTGGTGGCCGTGTACGGGCGCTGGCGGCAGGTCGTCCAGGATCACGCCGAGGCGCATCCTGGGTGGTCCCCGGTCAAAGAGCGCACCCTGGCGGACGGTCTGTTCAATGCTCCGCCGCCCTCGACGGTGCTCGATGACTGGCTGGCTCACCAGGAGCAACATTTCGCCGATTGGGCGGCCCGCAACGGTGGCAACTGGGATTACAGTCCCGACAGCATTAACCGGTTGACCGAGCTCGTATCGCGGAAAGCGCCGACCGTGGCCGCGCTTCGAGATCCGGCTAATCGCGAGTTCGTCGACGGCGCCTGTTACTACCTGGGCGAGATATTGCGGCGCGGCTGCCCCTCGCGTTGGGTGTACCGCGAGTTTCGCGACGAGGGCGACCCGATCACCGCGAACTTTCAACTTCAGCTGACCGACGATGCCGGTTTTACCGGTCCGTTCCATTTGCTGTCATTCATGCTCGAGCGTGGCGACCTCGGGCGTCCTCGCGCCTACTACGACGAATGGGTCGGTTGACTTCACTCCGCTGATCCAACAGATCGCGCGCGAAAACCGTTGCAAGGAGGCGCATCGTCGTCGCCGGGCAGTCTGCTGGAAAGCCGTCCGAGCCGATTGGGAGGGTGCGGTGGAGGGTGGGCCGCTGGATTGGTGGTTGGACCGGATCAACTTGCTTATCGACATGACTGGCGATGTCGATCTGGGTGGATCGGTCACGCTGGATTATTCCGAGGCATCGTTGTCGGCGCTGGAGACCGCGGCGCGCGATCGGTTGGCCGATCCGGCTGAGGCGCTCGAGGACGCAAATCAGTCGTTCACCGCGGGGGTGGTGGCGTATCTGGGTGAGGCCTTGATGCGTGTCGGTGGTGGGCGGTGGGACTGGGTCGCCGAGCCGCCCGCGGGTGTCGCGGTTGATGACCCCGGACTGCGGCGGCGGCTATCTGAGCATCGTTGGCGGATCGACAGTGCGGGCGAACCCGATGCGACGGGCTTTCCGATCATCCGCCCCGACTCCGAATCGGGGCTGGAGGCGTTGTCGCCGACGCATCTGTTGCTGCAGGCGTTGGCCGATGAGAGTGCGGTGTTGGTGGCCGTGTACGGGCGCTGGCGGCAGGTCGTCCAGGATCATGCCGAGGCGCATCCTGGGTGGTCCCCGGTCAAAGAGCGCACCCTGGCGGACGGTCTGTTCAATGCTCCGCCGCCCTCGACGGTGCTCGATGACTGGCTGGCTCACCAGGAGCAACATTTCGCCGATTGGGCGGCCCGCAACGGTGGCAACTGGGATTACAGTCCCGACAGCATCGGCCGACTCACTGCCCTCGTGCTGCAGGTGACGCCGACGGTCGAGGCTTTCCATGCTCCGGCCAATGCCGACTTCGTCGATGGCGCTTCCTATTACCCTGGGCGAAATGCTGCGCCGTGGCCATCCGTCCCGATGGGTCTACCGCGACTTCGCCGACGAGGGCGATTCGATTACCGCCAACTTCAAGATTCAGCTCAACGACGACGCCGGCTTCACGGCGCCATACCATCTGCTCTCCGCCATGGTCAGGCATAAAGATCCCGGCGATACCCGCGCGTACTACGACGAATGGGTCGGCTGAATTCTCAAGCCCGTCAACCTCACTTAGGATCGCGACATCTTGTGCTTCGCCTTCGAGCGCGAAGTCCGACGGGGAGGGCCGCACATGGCTCGGGTTTGGCTGATTTGGCGTCGCGTCGTTGCGACCGCCCTGGTTCTGGTGTTGGCGTCGCTGCTGACGCCCACGCGCCAGGCCATTGCGGATCCCGCACCGAAACTGCCCGGATACTCCGCCGACCAGGATCCGCCGCCGGGCAAGACCCCGCTCACCTATACCTTTCCATCGGCCAATGGCCTCTCTGCGCTACCCGCACCGAGCCGCGCGGCTTTGATCGATATCAATACCAGGGGCAAGTACAAAGCCGGCACCGAACAACACCTCTACAAGAGCTGGCTGGTCTACCAGAACCAACGGGCCCCCGCCGTGGCGAATCCACTGAGCTGGGCGGACTATCGCGACGCTTACGTGCGCGCCTTCAACAATCGCAACACCGGCACCAGCTTCGAAACCGCGCTCGATCAAGAGCTGAAGTTGACGGAGAACGGATACATCCGCAACCGGAAGATCAAGGGCACCTCGATCAACCGCCGCCCTGACTTCCACAACGATCAAGAAATCGTCGAGATCAAGACCGGGGCCGTCGACAAGGCGCAGCTCGAAGACTTCCTACGCATCGCGCAGCAGACCGGCCGTCGCGTGGTGTACATCTTCCCGGACAAGCCGCCGCCGGCCACGCTGCAAGCGATGCTTGCCGCCGGCCAAGGCCTGGGCGCATCCGACCGGCTATTCGTCCGCTATTACCCGACGGTGGGTGTACCCGACCC
Source organism: Mycobacterium sp. 1165196.3 (assembly GCF_001673415.1). Taxonomy (NCBI): domain Bacteria; kingdom Bacillati; phylum Actinomycetota; class Actinomycetes; order Mycobacteriales; family Mycobacteriaceae; genus Mycobacterium; species Mycobacterium sp. 1165196.3. Next base: position 20,363 of record NZ_LZLU01000249.1, read on the forward strand.
GTCCGGGAAAGCCGTACTCGCCAGCGGCGGGCAGAACCCCGTGAACGGCGGTGCCGATCAAACTACGGGCGCTTCTCCGGACTCGCCGGCCCAGGCAATCGAACAAGCCTTCGTCTCCGGGCAGGTCAACGCCGACATGGACATTGAACAGGCGGCCCAGGACCCCGAGTCGGTGCCCGAGTCGGTGCCCGTCTCGGCGCCGGCCCCCGCGCCGGGCCAGCAAGCGCCCGGTTCGGCTCCGGCGCCCGCACCGGGCCAGCAGGCGCCCGCCCCGGCGCAGCAAGCTCCCGCCCCGGCACCGCAGGCGCCCGGCCCGGCACCCCAGGCCCCCGGTTCGGTTCCTGCGCCGCAAGCGCCCCGACCAGTTCCGGCTCCGCAAACGCCCAGGCAGGCGGCCGGTCCGATGCCGATCAATCCGGGAGCCGTTGTCGGTCCAATCGTCGACGCCGGAGTGCTGGCGGGCGTGACGGCCGCCAACACCGTCGCCGGCATCATCGGCGCCGCCACGGGCGGCGCTGCCACCGTTTTGGCCAACGTCACGGGTGGGCTGGTCAGCGGCATCGCCGGCGCGGTGACCGGGGGAATTGTCGGTGGCGTGGCCAGCGGGATCGGCGGCGGCGTCGCGAGCGGGCTTGGTGCCGTTACCAGCGGGATCGGTGGCGTGCTCGGCGGCGTCGACTTCTCCACGCTGCAGCTGCGCTACATCTCCGACACCGACCTGAACGGCAACGGTGTGCAGTACTCCTTCGCCGCCAATACGCAAACCGGCGCTGCACCGTCGTTCGGTGGAAATGCCAACGCCTACATGGCTTCCGATTCGTTCTTCGTCTGGCTGGCGCTGCCCACCTCGGCCTTCACGGTGAACCTCAACCCGAACGAACCCGACCGCATCATCGACGCCCAGTTCGGTCGCACCGACGCCGGGCGGATCCTGCTGGAAGCCGACTACACCATGAAGCAGGCCACGGCGAAGCTCGTCGACCCCGCCACGCCGGACGGCCGCCAATTCCTGGACGCGCTGAAAGGCTCCAAATGCTTTTCGCCGCAACGTAAGTGGATCATCCCGTTGCCGGCCAGCGTGTCCACCCAGGGAGACTCGATGTACATCCTGGACGCCCCGCTTGATGTGAAGCTCGAGATCGAGGGAATGGACTTGAAGCCGGGCATCGGCTGCCCCGCCCAGGACGCCGGAATCACCCGCCAAAACGACGATCTGTACCGGACCATGATCCTGCCGAAGATCGTCGACGAGGTGAATCACGCGCCCGAATACGCCGATCTGCGCCGCGTGTATGCGAGCCGGATCGCCGCGGAGTGGTACCGGCAACGCAGCGCCACCAAGGCCACCGCCTACTCGAAAATCGTTGACTCGGGCAACATCGACGCCTGGACGTCGAAGGAACCCTTCAGCCCGCAGGAACTGTTCGACCGCTACCGCAAGTCCTTCTACGAAGGAGACGCGACCTACAGCTGGCAGACCGGTGACCGCACCACCTGGAAACTGACTATCGGCGGCGTCGACTTCACCAACATCCCGATGGTCAACATGACGCCGAAGGACTTCGCCAAAGATCACCCCAACCTGCCCGCAACCGCAAGTGGTTCGCTGTTCGGCCCGCGGCTGCAGAGTTCGCCGCAACAGAGTTCCGCGCAGCAGGTCTGGCTGGGCGGCCTGACCAGTGCCCGACCCATGAGCCAGGTGTGGAAGGGCGATCCGGGCGTGCTCATTCCCATGCCGAAGTCGGTATTCGGCACGTCGCTGAGTCCGCTCATGTACGCCGCGATCGCGTTGCCGTTGGCCGCCTGGATCGGTGTCGGGGGCGCGCTGTGGTGGCGTCGTAGGCGACCGGCAGGCTTGCCGGGGAGGCGTTGACGATGTCAGACCATTCCCAGGATCCCTTCTCCGATCCCTTCGGCCCCCAACCGGTTTCGCCGTCGCCATCGTGGGGCCCGCCGGCTTCGCCCGGCCTGCCGCCGCCGCGAGCTACGCCGCGACCGCCCGCCGCGCCACCACCGCCCATGGCGCCGCCACCGTCCATCCGGCCGTCGGCGTCGTCGGCCAAGGCGGCCGCGGGTATGTCCCCGGCCGCCGTGTTTTTCGGGAGCTATGTGTTCGCCGGCATCGCCGCGCTGTTGTTGGCGGCGGCGATCGCCGTGCTGGTGGCGATTTCGGATTTCCGTGCACGCGGTAGTACGTCGGGGCCGGTGCTGGTCGCGACGGCCGCCGGGTTGATCGTCGTCGCCGCGTTGGTGGTGTCGCTGGGTGTGCTCGACGATCGCGGCCGCAGCCGGGCCAGGATCGTGACGTGGGTCTTCTGCGGCCTCGGATTGGCCGCTGGCGCAGCGGTTTTCGTCGTCGACCCCGGCGGGTCGGTGGCGTGGTTCGGTCAGTTGCTGCAGGTGGGCGCGGTCGCGACGATCATCATTTCGGTCGCCTCCGCGGTGTTGCTCGCGCTGCCGGAGTCCAACGCGTACTTCCGCCAGGGCAGGCCTGCGCCCGTTACCGCATCGACCTTTCCGCAATCCGCTGCCTTCCCGCCGCCCGTCCCGCATCGGCCTCCGCCGTTCGCGCAACCGCCGGCTGGCACCACACCGCCTCCGAGGACGCCCGCGAACGACGCTGACTACGACCCCTTCTCATGACGGCTAGCTGGCCGGGTCCCAGTTGGCCCAACCCCTTCGATCCGGGCGCGCTCGCCCCGCCGGCGAATGTCTTTGATGGCGAAGTGGCCCAACACGATTCCCACCGGGGCAAGCAGGAACGCAAACACAACCGACAGCGTGGCCAGCGTGTTCACCTCGTCCGACGGCGGGCGAGCGGACGGTTGGGCGGGCGGCGGGGGCGACGCTGGGCAACAGGCAGACCGGCCAGCCGACGGCGCACTCCGGCGCCACCACAGCCGCGGCGACACCGAGC
>NZ_LZLU01000250.1:0-33051 GCF_001673415.1 Mycobacterium sp. 1165196.3
CCTGCGAGTGCAGCACGTTCTCGGCCACCCGGATCTGCTCCTCGCGGCTCGCGCCGGACGGGGAGCCACTGCCGCCGCCTGCCCACCGCGCCTACAGCGTGAACTGGGATGCCATCGCGCAGTGCGAGTCGGGTGGCAACTGGGGCATCAGCACCGGTAACGGCTTCTCCGGTGGACTGCAGTTCACCCCGAGCACCTGGCACGCCAACGGCGGCAGTGGCTCCCCGTCCGGCGCGAGCCGCGAGGAGCGTCTGGGGCGGGGGGCGGCGGGGCGTCCGGCGCGGGCCCGGCGACCGGCGCGTTCGGGTCGAAACCCACCGCTTCCGGGTCCGCGTGAGCGGTGGCGGATGGGATGGTCACGAGCGTGCCCGTGACCGCGGCAAGAATGAGCGTCTTTCGGACGTTCTTCAAGTCGTCTTCCTTTCACTGCGCGCGCGCCAAAGCAAGCCCACGGAGGTGGGCCGAAGCTATTGGTTGATGCCTGCTTTGAAACGTGCCGTCTTGGTCAGGCACGGCAGCGGCGGGCCAAGTCTGCCCGGCGGGTCTTACCCACCGACCACGGTCGGGCTTTCGCCGTCCGTAGCGCCGCTCAACACGCGGATCCGTAGATTCAATTATCTGATTACTTTTCCGTAACCCGTTGTGGGCTAACAGGGACCGTAGAAGACCTCGGCGCGTTCGTCATCTTGGGAAACCGGATATCTCGTTTCGATATCGGGCCGATCACGCCGCGGTACCGAGGGCATTTACGCAGGTCACCAGTGCGTTTCGGCGATCGCCCCTTGAACGGCACGGACAAACAAATCGTGAGCCGAATCACCTGCGTTTTGTGAGCTGGCGCACGTTTATTTGCGGGGGTTCCGCCGATTCGTCAGCGCTTTCAACGGATCCCGGCCCCCGCGGCAGTCGGCGTAGGGTACCGCAACGTTGGCCCGATGCAACTTTCCCACGCCAAGGGCGTCGATGGAATCACGTGCATGACTCAATTACGATGCGCACCAGCGCAATACAATGCTCAGAACAACAGGGGGCGGGCTTGGTGGTGGCCCGGATGTGAGATGCTGAGTATTGCCCTGTCTGGCAACGCTTTTCATTCAAATATGCATGACGACAACAACTCTCGGCACAAAACCGAGGAAGTGCTGGCGTCATAGAAACCGGGCTGTGCGTCGCCTAGCGGCGGCGCCATCGACGGAAAGAGCGGGGCGATACGGACAGCGTCAATTTGCCAGAAATATTGCGTAACCAATATGGCAGGCCCCAGCGCCTGGCGTCGTCACCGCCGAAGGGCGCTCGCAGAATATCCTCAAATCGCTGCCGCCCCAACAGATCACGGCACCCCGCCGCACACGGCATTGGCGCGGCAATCGATCGCCGAGGTGTCTCGCCCCACGGCGATGCGCGTTTACATTATGGCATTTCGGAAAACCGAATTGTCCGCGTCGAATTGATCGAAAAAAGCGAAAAGCGGCGGCCGAGCGCCGCCGCTCGGCTCAGCCGCGGGACTGCGCCAGCGCGAGCAGATCGCTCTCGGTGTTGACGTTGGCCAGGAAGCGCGATTCCGGCAGCACGATCTGCTGGGCGTCGGAGGCGTCGATCAGGGCACGCATGGAGCGAGCGCCGCCGGCCACCAGGCCGCTGATCCGCTCGGCCAAATCGGTGCGGTAGACGGCGGCGAGGTAGTGGCTGCGGCCGTCCCACGGCAGCACGATCTCGGCGTTGGTCTCGCCGGCCAACTGCACCAGCTCGTCGATCAACTCCGCGGACAGCAGCGGCATATCGACGGCGCAGACGAAGGCGTACCGGGCGCCCGCCTCGGCGGCCGCCCGCAGCCCGCGTCCGGTCGCCGGCAGCGGCCCCTGGCCGCGCACCTCGTCGCGGATGACCTGCGCCTGCACCGCGGGCAACGGTTGCCCCGGCGCGGCCATCACGAACAGCGGCTCGCAGCGCTGCGCGAGAACCCCGGCGACGTATTCGAGCAGCGTGGCGGCGCCACCCGGGCCGGGCAAGGTGGCCTTGTCGCGGCCCATCCGTCGCGATTCGCCGCCGGCCAGCACGATGCCCGCCAACGACCCGGCCTTTTCTGTGTTGTCGGGCACCTGGTCGCCCACGTCAGTCGACGGTCCAGGTGTCGCGCCCGCGCAACAGCGATTGCAGCGCGGCGGTGTCGAACGGCTTTGCCGACTGGGCCGCCTGGACCTGCGAACGCGCCGCGTCGTCATAGGTCGGCCGGCTGATGTCGCGGAAGATGCCCAGCACGGTGTGTTCGAGGTTCTGGTCCGACAACCGGGACAGGGCGAAGGCGTAGGCCGAGTTGTCGCTGTGCGCGTCGTGCACCACGATCTCGTCGACCGACACGTCGGCGGTCTTAGCCACCTCCAGCCCGAAGCCGGACTTCACCACGCAGTATTCGCCGTTGGCGCCGAACACAATCGGCTCGCCGTGGCGGACGTTGATGACCCGCTCCTCGGAACCTTCCTTGCGCAACGCGTCGAACGAGCCGTCGTTGAAGATCGGGCAGTCCTGCAGGATCTCAACGACGGCGGCGCCGCGATGCCCGGCGGCGGCGCGCAGCACCTCGGTCAGTCCATTGCGGTCGGAGTCCAGCGCGCGGCCGACGAAGGTCGCCTCGGCACCCAGGGCCAACGAGACCGGGTTGAACGGGTGATCCAGCGATCCCATCGGGGTCGACTTGGTGACCTTGCCGACCTCCGACGTCGGCGAATACTGCCCCTTGGTGAGGCCGTAGATCCGGTTGTTGAACAGCAGGATGGTGATGTTGACGTTGCGGCGCAGCGCGTGGATCAGGTGGTTGCCGCCGATCGACAAGGCGTCGCCGTCGCCGGTGACCACCCACACCGACAGGTCCTCGCGGGCCAGCGCCAGGCCGGTCGCGATGGCCGGTGCGCGGCCGTGGATCGAGTGGAAGCCGTAGGTCTCCAGGTAGTACGGGAACCGGCTCGAGCAGCCGATGCCGCTGATGAACACGATGTTCTCGCGGCGCAACCCGAGGTCGGGCAGGAAGTTGCGGATGGTGTTGAGGATGACGTAGTCACCGCAGCCCGGGCACCAACGGACCTCTTGGTCACTGGTGAAGTCCTTGGACTTGTGCGGCTGGTCCTGCGCAGACAACCTGGGGACCCCGTCGTTTTTGGTCAACTTCGCGGTCACACCGAGGTCTTTGCCGGCCAGGTTGCCGATCAGGTCAGTCACGAGCGTCGCTCCTCCTCATCGCTTCGCTCTGCATTGGCGCCGGCACCATCATGCGCCGGCCCCAACCGTTGCTGCCGCCATTCTGGCGACCATCGTCTTGTCGTTCTCGACTTCGGCCAGCGTCCCGCCCAGCGCGGCGCGGATGACCCGGCCGATCTCGTCGGCCAGGAACGCGACGCCTTGCACCTTGCTGACCGATTGCACGTCCACCAGGTACTTGCCCCGCAGCAGGAACGCCAGTTGGCCCAGGTTCATTTCCGGCGCGACCACCTGCGGGTAGCGCCGGAGCACCTCACCCAGGTTGGCCGGGAAGGGGTTCAGGTAGCGCAGGTGGGCGTGGGCCACCTTGATGCCCTTGCGCCGCGCGCGCCGGCACGCTTCACCGATCGGACCGTACGAGCTGCCCCAGCCGATCAGCAGCAGCTCGGCGTCGCCGGTCGGGTCGTCGACCTCCAGATCGGGGACCGAGATCCCGTCGATCTTGGCCTGGCGCAACCGGACCATGAGGTCGTGGTTGACCGGCTCGTAGGAGATGTTGCCCGAGCCGTTGGCCGCTTCCAGGCCGCCGATGCGGTGCTCGAGACCCGGGGTGCCGGGGACGGCGAACTGCCGCGCCAGCGTCTCGGGGTCGCGGGCGTAGGGCTGGAAAGGCTCGTCGGGCTTGGCGAACGTGTGCGTGATGCGTGGCAGCGTGCTGACGTCCGGAATGCGCCACGGCTCCGACCCGTTGGCGATGGCGCCGTCGGACAGCACGATCACCGGGGTGTGGTACGACACCGCGATGCGCGCCGCCTCGAGCGCGGTTTCGAAGCAGTCCGAGGGTGAGCGCGGGGCCAGCACCGCGACCGGCGACTCCCCGTTGCGGCCGAACAACGCCTGCAGCAGGTCGGCCTGCTCGGTCTTGGTGGGCAGGCCGGTCGAAGGGCCGCCGCGCTGGACGTCGACGACGAGCAACGGCAGCTCGGTCATCACGGCCAGCCCGAGGGCTTCGGACTTCAGCGAGATGCCCGGACCCGACGTGGTGGTGACGCCGAGCGCGCCGCCGTACGAGGCGCCGATGGCGGCACAGATGCCACCGATCTCATCCTCGGCCTGGAAGGTGATGACGTTGAAGTTCTTGTGCTTGGACAGCTCGTGCAGGATGTCGGACGCCGGGGTGATCGGGTAGCTGCCGAGCATGACCGGGATGTCGGCCAGCTGGCCGGCCGCCACGATGCCGTACGCCAGGGCGGTGTTGCCCGAGATCTGGCGGTATTCGCCCGAGGGCAGGGTCGCCCGGGACACCTCGTAGGTGGTGCCGAAGGCCTCGGTCGTCTCGCCGTAGTTCCAGCCGGCCTTGAGCGCCAGCACGTTGGTCTCGGCGACCTCGGGCTTGCGGGCGAACTTCTCCCGGATGAACTTCTCGCTGGTCTCGATCGGCCGCCCGTACATCCACGACAGCAGGCCCAGCGCGAACATGTTCTTGGCGCGCTGGCCGTCCTTCTTGGTGGCGCCGATCGTCTCGACCGCACCGAGCGTCAGGGTGGTCATCGCGACGGAATGCACGACGTAGTCCGACAACTCGTCGGTCTCCAGCGGATTGGTGACGTAGCCGACCTTGGTCAGGTTGCGTTTGGTGAACTCGTCGGAATTGGCGATCACCATGCCGCCACGGGGCAAGTCCCCGATATTGGCCTTGAGCGCTGCGGGGTTCATTGCGACGAGGACGTCGGGCCGGTCACCGGCGGTCAGGATGTCGTAGTCGGCGATCTGGATCTGGAACGACGAGACGCCGGGCAGCGTGCCTGCGGGGGCGCGGATCTCGGCCGGGTAATTGGGCTGGGTCGCCAGGTCGTTGCCGAAAAGCGCTGCCTCGGAGGTGAACCGGTCGCCGGTGAGCTGCATGCCGTCGCCGGAGTCACCGGCAAAGCGAATGACGACTTGCTCGAGGCGCTGACGGGCAGATCCGTTGGGGGGAGCCCCATTCTGTGAGTCTGATCCGGCTCCGCTGCCGTTCGGATCCACCTCTTTGCCCTCCACTTTGTTCACCGCGCGGACACCGCGCGCAAACTAGATTACGCCCGTGAAAGTGACTTTCCGGCCGTGTCGGTTTGATGTCACTGGAAGTATCAATTATGGCACTGATTTTCGGTCACCATCGCCGTCCCTGGGCCGTTGTCTCGCAAGCCTTCGCGGCCAAAAGGCGACGTCAGCGTCGTCTACTGATGAGTAGCACGGCAAACTGTGGCGTTGGTCACGTCTTGCGCGTTAGCAACCGTCGTTCATACCGTGCCCGCCGTGGGTAGCGGCCCAAGCCGCCACGAACGTCGGCCAGGAGGAAGTTCAGCAGGTCCAGGCCACGCCCAAGACGCCGGGGAACGGCGTCGCCGGGGATGGCCGTGCGCCCGAGGAGCTAGTTAGGCGCTCTTGTCCCGACGCTCGGAGCGCGACGGCTTGCGCGGCACGATGGTCGGCAGCACGTTGTCCTGGACGGTCTCCTTGGTCACCACGACCTTGGCGACGTCGTCGCGGCTCGGGATGTCGTACATCACCGGCAGCAGGACCTCTTCCATGATCGCCCGCAGGCCGCGAGCCCCGGTGCCGCGGTGGATCGCCTGGTCGGCGATCGCTTCCAGCGCGTCGTCGGTGAACTCGAGCTCGACGTTGTCCATCTCGAAGAGCCGGGTGTACTGCTTGACCAACGCGTTCTTGGGCTCGGAGAGGATCTTGACCAGCGACTCGCGATCCAGGTTGGTGACCGAGGCGACCACCGGCAGCCGGCCGATGAACTCGGGGATCAGGCCGAACTTGATCAGGTCTTCGGGCATCACTTCGGCGAAGTGGTCGGTGGTATCGATCTCGGCCTTGGAGCGCACCTCCGCGCCGAAGCCCAGGCCGCGCTTGCCGACCCGCTCGTAGATGATCTTCTCCAGGCCCGCGAAGGCACCCGCGACGATGAACAGCACGTTGGTGGTGTCGATCTGGATGAACTCTTGGTGCGGGTGTTTGCGGCCGCCCTGCGGGGGAACCGAGGCCTGAGTGCCTTCCAGGATCTTCAGCAGGGCCTGTTGGACGCCCTCTCCGGAGACGTCGCGGGTGATCGACGGGTTTTCGCTCTTGCGGGCGATCTTGTCGACCTCGTCGATGTAGATGATGCCGGTCTCGGCGCGCTTGACGTCGTAGTCGGCGGCTTGGATCAGCTTGAGCAAGATGTTCTCGACGTCCTCACCGACATATCCGGCTTCGGTCAGGGCGGTGGCGTCGGCGATGGCGAACGGGACATTGAGCATCTTGGCGAGCGTCTGGGCCAGGTAGGTCTTTCCACAACCGGTCGGCCCGAGCATCAGGATGTTGGACTTGGTCAGCTCGACCGGCTCGTGCCGCGAGTCCCGGCCCTTTTCACCGGCCTGGATCCGCTTGTAGTGGTTGTAGACGGCGACGGCCAGGGTCCGCTTCGCGGTGTCCTGCCCGATGACGTATCCCTCGAGGAACTCCCGGATCTCGATCGGCTTGGGGAGTTCATCGAGCTTGACGTCGTCGGCGTCGGCGAGCTCCTCTTCGATGATCTCGTTGCAGAGGTCGATGCATTCATCGCAGATGTACACACCGGGGCCCGCAATGAGTTTCTTGACCTGCTTCTGGCTCTTCCCGCAGAACGAGCACTTCAGCAGGTCACCGCCGTCTCCGATCCGTGCCATGGTGCGTCAGCGCCTACTTCCTGTTCGCCGTTGCTGTTGCCTGTCCCCGCATGTATTCACCGACGCTACCCGCTTGATCGGGCCCGCCGCGACCATAAGCGCCGAATCGCGCCGATGGTATTTGCAGGAGTTCGTGCCTGTTCCGTATGGATGAAACATATAGCCACACGGTGCCCGTCACTCGCGAAAGACGCGCTTTGTGTGTCTTTGGCGTGTCGCGGTCGTGATGCGACCGAGGCTGGCTGTCCCCCGATCCCACCACCGGGCGGAGGTGCCAACCCGACGCCGACGATCGCGCGAGGCCTGGGCGGACCCCCAGGAAATCACCCTACAGTGGCGAGGTGGGTTTGGCTGCGGGCTTCGACTGGCCCGGCGGATCCGTGCTGCTCGACGGCGGGTTGGCCACCGAGCTCGAAGCCCGCGGCCATGACCTTTCCGATTCCCTGTGGTCGGCCCGGCTGCTCGCGGACGCCCCGCAGGACGTCGTCGCCGTGCACGCCGCCTACTTTCGTGCCGGGGCGGCGATCGCGACGACGGCGAGCTACCAGGCATCGTTCGAGGGCTTTGCGGCCCGAGGGTTCGATCGCGGGGAGACCGCCGGGTTGTTGCGCCGCAGCGTCGCGCTCGCCCGGGCGGCGCGCGATGGCACCGGCGTCGACGGCCTGTTGGTCGCCGCCTCGGTCGGCCCGTACGGCGCGGCGCTGGCCGACGGGTCCGAATACCGCGGCCGCTACGGCCTGTCGGTTGCGGCGTTGGCGCGCTGGCATCGGCCGCGGCTGGAGGTCCTGGCCGCCGCCGGCGCCGACGTGCTCGCGTGTGAAACGGTGCCCGACGTCGACGAGGCGCGGGCGCTGGTCGAGTTGGTGCGCGCGGTCGGCGTGCCGGCCTGGCTGAGCTACACCATCGACGGGGACCGCACCCGCGCCGGGCAACCACTGGCCGAGGCCTTCGCGGTGGCGGCCGGCGTCGACGAGATCGTCGCGCTCGGGGTGAACTGCTGCGCGCCCGCGGACGTGTTGCCCGCGATCGCGCACGCCGCGCCCGTCGGGAAACCCGTCATCGTCTACCCGAACAGCGGAGAACGCTGGGATGCTTTGCGGCGCAAGTGGATCGGCCCGTCACGGTTCGGCGCCGACCTGGCCGCGCAGTGGATCGCGGCCGGCGCCCGCATCGTCGGCGGATGCTGCCGGGTGGGGCCCGCCGATATCGCGGCGATTCACCGAGCGTGCAGTCAGGGCGAAAAATCGCGCGAAGATTCGCCGTGAGTGCACGCTCGGCGACGGGCCGGGAACGCTAGGCGGTCTGCGCCGAGAGCTTCCGGTACTCGAGCACGGTGTCGATGATCCCGTAATCCTTGGCCTCTTCGGCAGTCAGGATCTTGTCCCGGTCGGTGTCCTTGCGGACCGTCGCGGCGTCCTTGCCGGTGTGGCGGGCCAGGGTGGTCTCCATCAGCGTGCGCATCCGCTCGATCTCGGCGGCCTGGATCTCCAGATCGGAGAACTGCCCCTGGATCACGCCCTGCAGCGAGGGCTGATGGATGAGCACCCGGGCGTTGGGCAGCGCCATCCGCTTGCCCGGTGTCCCGGCGGCCAGCAGCACCGCCGCGGCCGACGCGGCCTGGCCCAGGCACACCGTCTGGATGTCGGCACGCACGTACTGCATGGTGTCGTAAATCGCCATCAGCGAGGTGAATCCGCCACCGGGCGAGTTGATGTACATGGTGATGTCACGGTCGGGGTCCAGCGACTCGAGCACCAGCAGCTGGGCCATGATGTCGTTCGCCGACGCGTCGTCGACCTGGACGCCGAGGAAGATGATGCGCTCCTCGAACAGCTTGTTGTAGGGATTGGACTCCTTGATCCCAAAGCTGGAGTGCTCGATGAACGACGGCAGGATGTAGCGCGCCTGGGGCTGGGTTTCGGGGTTCACTGGGCTTCTCCATTGGTGATGTGGGCGGCGCGGGTGATGATGTGGTCGACGAAGCCGTATTCGAGGGCTTCCTGCGCGGTGAACCAGCGGTCGCGATCGGAATCCGCCTCGATGCGCTCGATCGACTGGCCGGTGAATTCCGCGTTGAGGCGGAACATCTCCTTCTTGATGACCGTGAATTGCTCGGCCTGGATGGCGATGTCGGCCGCGCTACCGGTCACGCCGCCCAGCGGCTGGTGCATCAGGATGCGGGCGTGCGGCAGGGCGAAGCGCTTACCTTTGGTTCCCGCCGCCAGCAGGAACTCGCCCATCGAGGCGGCCATGCCCATCGCGTAGGTGGCGATGTCGCACGGCGCCAGCACCATGGTGTCGTAAATCGCCATCCCGGCGCTGATCGATCCGCCGGGCGAATTGATGTAGAGCGAAATGTCCTTGTCCGCGTCCTCGGCGGCGAGCAGCAGGATCTGCGCACACAGCCGATTGGCGACCTCGTCGTTGACCTCCGAACCCAGGAAGATGATGCGCTCGGAGAGCAAGCGCTCATAGACCGAGTCCGTGAGGTTGAGACCCTGCGAGGGCGAACGCATGTCAGTCACGACTGGGTTACCTGCTTTCTTTCAGACCTGTATTCACGACACTAACCAACCAAGGCCGCCGTTTCGCGGCACGCACCCCGCGTTCGCTCACAGCGTCACGGCGCGGTCACTCCCCGGCGTCGGCCTCGTCGGATTCACCGGCCTCCGAAGTTGGACCGTCGCCCTCCGACGTTGGACCGTCGCCCTCCGAACGCTTGCCGAAGAACTCACTCGTGTCGATGGCGTTTCCGGCGGTGTCGGTGACGGTCGCCGCCCGGATCACCTCGGCGATGGCCAGCGCCCGGCGCACATCGGCGAACATGGCCGGCAGCTGGTTGTTCTCCTGCAGGTAGGCCAACAGCTGCTGGGGCTCGATGCCGTATTGGCGCGACGTCGCGACCAGCCGCTCGGTCAGGTCCTCCTGGCCGACCTGAACCTCCAGCTCGTCGGCCAGGGCGTCCAGCAGCAGCTGCCGTTTCACGTCCGTCTCGGCGGCGGTGCGCGTCTCGGTCTCGAACTCCTCGCGGGACTTGCCCTGCTGGGCCAGCACTTCCTCGAGCTTGGATTCGTCGTGGTTGAGGCTGTGCAAGGCGTTGTGCAGGGCGCTGTCGACCTGGGCCTTGACGATCGCTTCCGGCAGCGGCACTTCGACCTGCTCGAGCAGCGTGTCGAGCGCGGCCTCCCGGATGTTCTCGGCCTGCTGGGCGCGCTTGGTCCGGCCGACCTGGTCGCGCAGGTTGGCCTTGAGCTCCTCGATGGTGTCGAACTCGCTGGCCAGTTGGGCGAACTCGTCGTCGGCCTCGGGCAGCTCGCGTTCCTTGATCGACTTGACGGTGACGGTGACCTGCGCGTCCTTGCCTGCGTGCTCGCCGGTCGCCAGCTGCGCGGTGAATTCCTTGGACTCGTCGACGGACAACCCGATCAGGGCTTCGTCGAGGCCCGCGATCAGCCGGCCCGAGCCGACCTCGTGGGACAGGCCCTGCGCGGCGGCGCCCGGAACCTCTTCACCGTCGATGGTGGCCGACAGGTCGATCGAGACGAAGTCGCCGTCGGCGACCGGGCGGTCCACCCCGGTCAGCGTGCCGAATCGGGCACGCAGAGACTGCAGTTCGGCGTCCACGTCCTCGTCGCTGACCTCGATCGGGTCCACCGACACCTTGAGCGCACCGGGGTCCGGCAGGGCGAGCTTGGGTCGCACGTCGACCTCGGCGGTGAACGCCAGCTCCTCGCCGTACTCCTTCTTGGTGACCTCGATCTCGGGCTGACCCAGCGGGTGCACCTCTGATTCGGCGACGGCCTGCCCGTACCGCGCCGGCAGCGCCTCGCTGACCACCTGATCCAGCATGGCCTCGCGACCGAACCGGGCCTCCAGCAACTTCGCCGGCGCCTTGCCCGGCCGGAATCCAGGCAGTCGCACCTGGCGGGCCAGCTCCTTGTAGGCGCGCTGGAAGTCGGGTTCGAGTTCTGAGAAGGGGACCTCCACGTTGATGCGCACCCGGGTGGGGCTCAACTGCTCAACGGTGCTCTTCACGGGTGTGCTCCTCAGTGCTCGTTCTTGGCTCGTTCTCGGTGGTCGGTGGGCCGCGCGCAGGGCGCGGCCGGTGGTGCTGGTCGGGGTGACAGGATTTGAACCTGCGGCCTTCCGCTCCCAAAGCGGATGCGCTACCAAGCTGCGCTACACCCCGCGCTGACCTCGATGATCCTAAGGCCCCTCAACACCGGGTTGGCCACGGGCTTCGCAGCGACGTCGCAGACCTCACGGAGCGATCACAAAACCGAGTCGATTAGATTTGATCTTCGTCGCCAGCTACAGTCACGCTCGACTAACTACATGCGGGCGTAGCTCAATGGTAGAGCCCTAGTCTTCCAAACTAGCTACGCGGGTTCGATTCCCGTCGCCCGCTCGGGCTAACTATCTGCTCGATAGAGAGGCGCCATGAGCGACCTGTTGACCGACGCGTTGATCCACGGCTCATGCGCGTCGGACTTCGTCGGGGTTCGCGACGCGTTCGAGCGCAATTTCACGCTGGGCAACGAAGTCGGCGCGGCCGTCGCGGTGTGGGTCGACGGGTCTCTAGTGGTCAATCTGTGGGGTGGCTGGGCCGACGCGGCCCGCACCCGACCGTGGCAGCAAAACACCCTGACCACCGTCTTGTCCGGCACGAAGGGCCTGTCGGCCACCTGCGTGCACCAGCTCGCCGACCGCGGCGAACTGGACCTGCACGCCCCCGTCGCGCACTACTGGCCCGAGTTCGCCCAGGCGGGCAAGCAAGACATCACGCTGGCGATGGTGATGAGCCACCGCTCCGGGGTGATCGGCCCGCGCACCCGGATGCGGTGGGAGCAGGTCGCCGACTGGGACTACGTCTGCGAACAGCTGGCCGCCGCCGAGCCGTGGTGGGAGCCGGGCACCGCGCAGGGCTACCACATGACCACCTTCGGTTTCATCACCGGCGAGGTGTTCCGCCGGGTGACGGGCCGGACCATCGGCCAGTACCTGCGCACCGAGATCGCCGAACCGTTGGGCGCCGACGTGCACATCGGGTTGCCGCTGAGCGAGCAACACCGGTGCGCCGAGCGGGTCAACAAGCCGCATGCCCGCGATCTGCTGGCCGACGCGAAGGCGCCGGGCTACCCGAGGAGCCTGGCCGAGCACCCCAAGGCGGGGCTGTCGATCTCGATGGGGTTCGCCCCCGACGACGAACTCGGCTCGCACGACCTGAACCTGTGGCGCGAACTCGAGTTCCCGGGCACCAACGGGCAGGTCTCGGCGCTGGGACTGGCGACGTTCTACAACGCGCTCGCCCAGGAGAAGGTGCTCAGCCGCGAGCACATGGACCTGGTGCGGGTCTGCCAGGGCGGCCTGGAGACCGACCTGGTGCTGGGGCCGCGGGTCGCGGACCACGGCTGGGGTTTGGGTTACATGCTCAACCAGCGTTGCGTCAACGGGCCGAACCCCCGCATCTTCGGCCACGGCGGGCTGGGCGGCTCGTTCGGGTTCGTCGACCTGGAGCACCGCATCGGTTACGCGTATGTGGCCAATCACTTCGACCCGACCAAGGCCAATGCGGACCCACGCAGCCTGGTGCTGTCCAACGAGGTCTACTCCGTGCTGGGAGTCATCTGACGCTCAACGCAGATGCGCCCCGCCGATTCGGCGGGGCGCATTTGGTTGCGTGACTGGTCGGATCAGGGGTGCCAGCCGGGAGGCGGCGGCGGTCCACCCGGGCCGCCCGGTCCCCACGGGCCGCCGGGGTGCGGCGGTCCCCCCGGCCCCCAGCCCGGCGGTCCAGGAGGCCCTCCGCGCCAGTCGTGGCAGTTGTTCCAGTCCCAGTTGTTGCCCCAGCCCGGGTCCCACCACTCACCCGGGCACCATTGCGGGAAGGGGCCGGGATGGGCCTGCGCCTCAGTTGCAGCGCCCAAGCCCGCCAGACCCAGCCCGCCGATTGCGAGAGCCGTTGCGGCCAAACGTGGAAGAGTTTTCACGGGCTATGTGATACCCGCATAGATGCTTTGGCTAAACAAGTGGCGCCAGTGTTATGGGCTGAAAGTTTCCTGCCAATGCGGTCACTTCTGGCATGTCGGGCACCAGAACACGTTTCGGCCCTCCAGCACCGTCGTGCGAATCGGATCACCGGACACCCGGCAGGGCTCACCGGCCCGCCGGTAGACGTAGGTCCGGGGTCGATCGGGGCGGTACGACGGCGCGCCGTGGTCGTGCTCGGGCCGCACCACGATGATCTTGCCGCGGCGCAATCCGACCTTCATCAACGCGACCAGATCGGTCCAGGCCGCGTCGAACTCATCCTCGCCGACGTCGCGGCCGGGCCGGAACGGGTCGATGCGGTGGCGGAACAGCAGCTCGCTGCGGTAGACGTTGCCCACCCCGGCCATCACGGTCTGGTCCATCAGCAGCGCGCCAATGGGCCTGCGCGACTTGGCAATTCGCTTCCACGCCCACGCCGGGTCGGCGTCGCTGCGCAACGGGTCGGGGCCCAGCCTGGCCAGGACGTCGCTGACCTGGCCTTCGTCGATGACTTCGCACACCGTCGGCCCGCGCAGGTCGGTGCCGTAGCCGGCGCCGATCATGCGCATCCGCACCTGCCCGACCGCTTCGGGAAACAGTCCGTCGCCGGGCCGTTCCCATTCGGTGAAGGCGCCGTACAGGCCGAGGTGCACGTGCACGATCGGCCCGCCGGCGTAGTGATGAAACAGGTGCTTGCCCCACGCGCTGGTGCGCCGCAACACCCGGCCGTCGACCACCGCGGCCGAATCGGCGAAGCGGCCCTGCGGGCTCGACACCGCGACGGGGGCACCGGCGTATCGGCGTTGGTGCAGCCGGGCCAATCGGTGCAGGGTATGCCCTTCGGGCACGCGCAGACCTTTCCGGCGTCAGCTGGCCGCGCCGGGTACCGGCGGGGCCTGGTGGGTACGTTCGTATTCGGCGAGTATGTCGATACGCCGTTGGTGGCGTTCGGCTTTCGACCAGGGCGTGGTCAAGAAGGCGTCGACGATGGCCAGCGCCTCGGCCACGGTGTGCATGCGACCGCCGATGCCGATCAGTTGGGCGTTGTTGTGCTCGCGGGCCAGCGCCGCCGTCTCGACGCTCCAGGCCAGGGCGCAACGGGCGCCGGGCACCTTGTTCGCCGCGATCTGCTCGCCGTTGCCCGACCCGCCCAACACGATGCCCAGGCTGTCCGGGTCGGCCACCGTACGCGTCGCGGCGGCGATGCAAAACGCCGGGTAATCGTCTTCGGCGTCGTAACTGAAGGCGCCACAATCGATCGGCTCGTGCCCGGATTTGGTGAGATGATCGATGATCTGCTGCTTGAGCTCGAATCCGGCGTGGTCAGAGCCGAGGTAGACGCGCATGCCCGCAATCCTTACACAGCCACCCGCGGCGTTGGCGGCGGCGATGGCAAGGCGGGCAGCGCCCTACCGGTCTAGTCGAATTCGGGCTTCTCCGTGCGGCTGCGCTTGAGCTCGAAGAAGTGCGGGTAGGACGCGAAGGCCACCGAGGCGTCCCACAGCTTGCCCGCCTCCTCGCCGCGCGGGATCTTGGACAGCACCGGCCCGAAGAACGCCACATTGTTGACGTGGATGGTCGGTGTGCCGACGTCGTCGCCCACCGCGTCCATGCCGGCGTGGTGGCTCTTGCGCAGCGCCTCGTCGTAGGCGTCGCTGTTCGCGGCGTCCGCCAGCTCCGAGGGCAACCCCACCTCCGCCAGCGACTGCTTGATCACGTCGTCGAGATCTTTGTTGCCCTTGTTGTGGATCTGGGTGCCCATCGCGGTGTACAGCGGCGCGAGCACCTCGGCGCCGTGAGCCTGTTCGGCGGCGATCGCCACCCGCACCGGACCGAAGGCCTTCGACAAGCGTTCGCGGTATTCGTCGGGCAGGCCCTCGCGGTTTTCGTTGAGCACCGCCAGGCTCATCACGTGAAAGTTCACCTCGATGTCGCGGACCTTTTCCACCTCGAGGATCCAGCGCGAGGTGATCCACGCCCACGGACACAGCGGATCGAACCAGAAGTCTGCTTTGTTCTTCGCGGCGGCGGTGTCAGGCATGGCTGATCCTCTCGTTGGTGGAAAGTCCGATCTGCACAACCGTAGGCCTCTGCGTCCTGTTCCCGGTTTGCCCGACCCGTAAGTTGGACACGTGGCACTTCCGAACCTCACCCGTGAACAAGCCGTCGAGCGCGCTTCGCTGATCACCGTCGCCAGCTATCAGATCGACCTCGATCTCACCGACGGTTCCGGGCCTGGTGGACCACCCGGCGAACGGACTTTCCGCTCGATCACCACCGTGGTGTTCGACGCGCTCGCCGGCGCCGACTCGTTCATCGACATTGCCGCCGACACCATCCGCAGCGCCACCCTCAACGGGCGGGACCTGGATGTCTCCGGATACGACGAGTCGACCGGCATCCCGCTGCGCGGGCTGACCGACCGCAACGTCGTCGTGGTAGACGCGGACTGCCGCTACTCCAACACCGGAGAGGGCCTGCATCGGTTCGTCGACCCGGTCGACAACGAGACCTACCTGTACTCGCAGTTCGAAACCGCCGATGCCAAGCGCATGTTCGCCTGTTTCGACCAACCCGACATGAAGGCGACCTTCGACGTGCGGGTGGCCGCGCCCACGCATTGGAAGGTGATCTCCAACGGCGCGGCGGTGTCGGTGACCGACGGCCTGCACACCTTCGCCACCACACCACGGATGAGCACCTATCTGGTCGCGTTGATCGCCGGCCCGTACGCCGAGTGGAACGACTCCTACACCGACGAGCACGGCGAGATCCCGCTGGGGATCTATTGCCGATCCTCGCTGGCCCAATACATGGACGCCGAGCGGCTGTTCACCCAGACCAAGCAGGGATTCGGCTTCTACCACAAGCACTTTGGCCTGCCCTACGCGTTCGGGAAGTACGACCAGCTGTTCGTCCCCGAATTCAATGCCGGCGCGATGGAAAACGCGGGCGCGGTGACCTTCCTGGAGGACTACGTCTTCCGCAGCAAGGTCACCCGGGCCTCCTACGAGCGGCGCGCCGAGACCGTGCTGCACGAGATGGCGCACATGTGGTTCGGCGACCTGGTCACCATGGCGTGGTGGGACGACCTTTGGCTCAACGAGTCGTTCGCGACCTTCGCATCGGTGCTGTGCCAAAGCGAGGCAACGGAATTCACCGAGGCGTGGACGACGTTCGCCACGGTCGAGAAGTCGTGGGCCTATCGGCAGGACCAGTTGCCCTCGACGCATCCGATCGCCGCCGACATCCCCGACCTGGAAGCGGTCGAGGTCAACTTCGACGGCATCACCTACGCCAAGGGCGCTTCGGTGCTCAAGCAACTCGTCGCCTACGTCGGGTTGGAGCACTTCCTGGCGGGACTGCGGGATTACTTCCGCGCGCACGCCTTCGGCAACGCCACGTTCGACGACCTGGTCGCCGCGCTGGAGCAGGCGTCGGGTCGTGACCTGTCCGACTGGGGTCAGCAGTGGCTGAAAACGACCGGGCTAAACACGCTTCGGCCGGAGTTCGACGTCGACGCTGACGGTAAGTTCACCAGGTTCGCGGTGACCCAGAGCGGCGCCGCCCCGGGCGCCGGTGAGACCCGGGTGCACCGGCTCGCGGTCGGGATCTACGACGACAGCGATTCCAGCGGAACCGGAAAGCTGGTGCGGGTACACCGCGAGGAACTCGACGTTGAGGGCCCGGTCACGGAAGTCCCTGCACTGGTTGGTGTTTCGCGGGGCCAGTTGATTCTGGTCAATGACGACGACCTGACATATTGCTCGTTGCGGCTGGATGCCGAGTCGCTGCGCACCGCGCTGGAGCGCATCGCCGACATCGCCGAGCCGCTGCCGCGCTCGCTGGTCTGGTCGGCCGCCTGGGAGATGACGCGCGAGGCCGAGCTACGAGCACGCGACTTCGTGGCCCTGGTCACTGGCGGCGTGCACGCCGAATCCGAGGTCGGGGTGGCCCAGCGGTTATTGCTGCAGGCGCAGACGGCGCTGACGTCCTACGCCGAGCAGGGCTGGGCGCGCGAGCAGGGCTGGCCGCAATTCGCCGACCGGCTGCTGGAGTTGGCGCGTGCCGCGCAACCCGGCTCGGATCACCAGCTCGCCTTCGTCAACACGCTGTGCTCGTCGGTGCTGTCGGCCGACCATGTGGCGACGCTGGCCGACCTGCTCGACCGCGGCCCCGCCGAGTTGGGCCTGGCCGGCCTCGTGGTCGACACCGACCTGCGGTGGCGGATCGTCACGGCGCTGGCCACCGCCGGCAAGATCGACGCCGACGGGCCCGCCACGCCGTTCATCGACGCCGAGGTCGAACGCGACCCGACCGCCGCCGGCAAGCGGCACGGCGCCCAGGCCGCGACGGCCCGACCCCAGTTGCAGGTCAAGGAGGATGCCTGGACGACGGTGGTCGAGGACGACACCCTGGCCAACATCACCGCCCGCTCGATCATCGCGGGCATCGCCCCCGCCGGGCAGGCCGAGTTGCTCAAGCCGTTCACCGAGCGCTATTTCGAGGCGATCTCCGGTGTCTGGGCGCGCCGGTCCAGCGAAGTGGCCCAGACGGTGGTGATCGGCCTGTACCCGCACTGGGATATCAGCGACGACGGCATCGCCGCCGCGGACAGGTTCCTGTCCGACCCCGAGGTGCCCGCGGCGTTGCGCCGCCTGGTACTCGAGGGCCAGGCCGGAGTGAAGCGTTCGTTGCGGGCGCGCCGTTTCGACGCCGGCGAGGGCTCGGCCCCCACGGACGAAGGCGGAGCCTAGGCCGGATGGTGGCGACCCGCTACGCCCGGCTCCACCGCGCTTGCGATCGCCACTAAGCCGGATGGTGGCGACCCGCAGCGCCCGGCTCCACCGGGCTTGCGATCGCCACTAGGCCGGCGAAATGCCGGCGCTGAGCACGCGGATCGCGCTGACCAGGCCGTCGACCAGGTCGCCCCGCTCGAACGCCGAGGACGCCGCCGCCACCCCCAGCGGCGCGGCCGACTCGGCACCACGGCCACGGACCTGGGTGCCGTAGACCACCTCGATGACCCTCTGGTCGGGCGAGACGGCCAGCAGCACCGCGTTGTCCGGCGTCGGAACGTGGGCCAGGAGTTCGCGGGCCCGCGCGGCGGTGTCGCTGCCCAGGTCGCCCAGATAGATCGCGAACCGCGTCTTGGACGCCCGCGAGCCGAACTTCAGCGCGTCATCCACCGCGACGAGATCTTTGGTCGAGAACGGGAACTGCACCGAGAGCTCGCCGGGCTCGGTGACCCCGGAGATCCGTCCGCTGGTGGTGATGACCCAGCCGCGGGGCAGCTCGGCGGGTTCTCGCGTCGCTACTTCACCACGTGCCACTGGCGCCACCTCCAACTGAGAACTCCGACGTGCCGTGCCCACCATGTCCGCCGTGCGCGTGGCCGACGTCTTCGCCGGTGGCAGCCCACAGGATGGGCGGGTGCGTCCACTTCTCGCCCAGCTTGTAGGACGCCGGGTGCGGACCCTTGCGGGACCAGATGAGCACCGACAGCGCGACTACCAGCAACAGCGGTATTCCGACGATGAACAGGTGGAGATGCATCTGACTCACGAGCCAAACCGTATCCCACGAACCGATCTACCGGCGCGACCGGACACCGGATTGGCGGTCAGGCCGCGCCTTCGCCGAGATAGCGGGCCCAGGCGGGATCCAGTTCCTTGACCGTCGACAGCAGCCGCCAGTGTTGCCCCGTCGGCGGCTGCGGCGGCCGGCGCAGCGCCCAGCCGAGCTCGCTGAGCAGCTTGTCACCCTTGCGGTGGTTGCAGGTCGAGCAGCACGCGACGCAGTTCTCCCAGGAATGGTCGCCGCCGCGGCTGCGCGGCAGCACGTGGTCGACGGTGTCCGCCTTCGCCCCGCAGTAGGCGCAGCAGAACCGGTCGCGGTGCATCAGCGCGGCCCGGGTCATCGGGACGCGCGCGCGATACGGAACGCGGACGTAGGACCGCAGCTGGATCACCGAGGGCACCACGATGGAGCTGGTCGCCGAGTGGATGACCGGGCCGGCCGGATCGTGGTGCACCACGTCGGCCTTGCCGCAGATCACCATGACGATCGCCCGACGCATCGGCAGCGCGGTCAGCGGCTCGTAGGTGGAATTCAGCAGCAGGACCCGCCGGCGACTCCAGATGGACGCGCTCTCCGAGCGGGCGGGTGGATGGATTTCAACACTGTGCAGGGACGACGCGGTTGTGGGCCCGGTTAACCCTGCCGCGGCTACCGGACTGCGGTGGCTGCGGCGTCTCTTGCCCTGCGCCATAGATCCTCCGCGAACAGTCCACCATGATTCGCCGACAATCGCACCCCTATTGCAGGTGAAACGCCGTGTCCAGCCGGTGAACAGCGGGCATGGGATCGGGCCGGCTGGGCTCCGCGCCGCCGCGATGCACCACAATGGACGGCGATGGATCAGGTCAGCTTTTACGACGCGATCGGCGGCGCCGAGACGTTCCACGCGATCGTGTCGCGCTTTTACGCCCAGGTCCCCGAGGACGAGATCCTGCGTGAGCTGTATCCGCTGGACGACCTGGAGGGTGCCGAAGAACGGTTGCGGATGTTCCTCGAGCAGTACTGGGGCGGCCCGCGCACCTACTCCGACCGGCGCGGACATCCCCGGCTGCGGATGCGTCACGTGCCGTTCCGGATCACTCCCCTGGCACGTGACGCGTGGCTGCGGTGCATGCACACCGCCGTCGCGTCCATCGATTCGCAGACACTCGACGACGAACACCGTCGCGCGTTGCTCGACTATCTGGAAATGGCTGCGCACTCACTCGTCAACGCGCCCCTGTGAGGGCGAAACTGTCGGCCCACGAAACGAAGCGGGGTGGAATGGAGTCCAAGCCGTGGTGGTCAAGCGCGGTGTTCTATCAGGTGTACCCGAGGTCCTTCGCCGACAGTGACGGCGACGGCGTCGGCGATCTGGACGGGGTGACGGCGCACCTGGACCACCTGGAGCGACTGGGTGTGGACGCGATCTGGCTCAATCCGGTCACCGTGTCCCCGATGGCCGACCACGGCTATGACGTCGCCGATCCGCGTGACATCGACCCGCTGTTCGGCGGGATGGCCGCCATCGAACGGCTGATCGCCGCCGCGCACGAGCGGGGCATGAAGATCACCATGGACGTGGTGCCCAACCACACCAGTTCGGCGCATCCGTGGTTCGCCGCGGCGCTGGCCGCCGGGCCCGGCACCGACGCGCGGGAACGCTACTTCTTTCGCGACGGCCGCGGCGAGCTCGGCGAGCTGCCGCCGAACAACTGGGCCTCGGTGTTCGGCGGCTCGGCGTGGACGCGCGTGGTCGAACCCGACGGCAACCCCGGCCAGTGGTACCTGCACCTCTTCGATGCCGAGCAGCCCGACCTGAACTGGGAGCACCCGGACGTCTTCGACGACTTCGAGAAAACGCTGCGGTTCTGGCTGGAGCGCGGCGTGGACGGTTTCCGCATCGACGTGGCGCACGGCATGGCCAAGCCGGCCGGCCTGCCCGACTCCCCCGACGTCGAGTCCAGGGTGCTCAGCCACACCGACGACGACCCGCGCTTCAATAACCCGAGCGTGCATGACATCCACCGCGACATCCGCAGGGTGGTCAACGACTATCCCGGGGCGGTGACCGTCGGCGAGGTCTGGGTCACCGACAACGTCCGCTGGGCCGAGTATCTGCGTCCCGACGAACTGCACCTGGGCTTCAATTTCCGGTTGACCAAGATCGACTTCGACGCCGCCGAGATTCGCGACGCGATCCAGAACTCGCTGGCCGCCACCGCCCTGCAGGACGCAGTCCCGACCTGGACGCTGTCCAACCACGACGTCGGCCGGGAGGTCACCCGCTACGGCGACGGCGAGGTCGGGCTGCGCCGCGCCCGCGCGATGGCCCTGGTGATGCTCGCCCTGCCGGGTGCGGTGTTCATCTACAACGGCGAGGAGCTGGGGCTGCCCGACGTGGACCTGCCCGACGAGGTGCTGCAGGACCCGACGTGGGAGCGCTCCGGCCACACCGAGCGCGGCCGGGACAGGTGCCGGGTGCCGATCCCCTGGTCGGGTCAGGAGCCGCCGTTCGGGTTCTCCTTCTCGTCCGAGACGTGGTTGCCGATGCCGGCGGAATGGGCGACGCTGACCGTCGAAAAGCAGAGCGGTGATCCCGACTCCACCTTGTCGTTTTTCCAGCGGGCGATCGAATTGCGAAAGCGCCGTGTGGAATTCGACGGCGTGGGCGTCGAATGGCTGGACGCGGCCGGCGATGCGGTGATCTTCCGGCGGCCCGGTGGGCTGGTCTGCGTGCTCAACAGCGGCGACTCGCCGGTGCCGCTGCCGGCGGGCGAGCTGATCCTGGCGAGCGCGCCGCTGCTGGAGGGCAAACTCCCGCCGGATGCCGCGGCCTGGCTGGCGTAGCCGGCCCGGCCGCCCCGCTGCAGCCACGGTGAGCATTTCCCGGCTGACTGCTCTATATGTGGTGGATGGCTTCCTACGAGTGGACAGTGATCGGCGCCGGCCCGGCGGGCATCGCCGCAGTGGGAAGGTTGCTGGATCACGGGGTCGCGGCCGAACGGATCGCCTGGGTCGATCCGGCCTTCGCTGCCGGAGACATCGGCCAGAAGTGGCGGTCGGTGTCGAGCAACACCCACGTCGCGCTCTTTCTCGAATACTTCAACGGCTCCAAGGCGTTTCGGTTCTCAGAAGCGCCACCGATGCCGCTCAAGGAGGTCGATCTCCAGGAGACCTGTGCGCTCGGCCTGCTCGCCGAACCCTTGGTGTGGGTCACCGAGCAGCTGCGTGAGCAGGTCGACGACTTCACCACGACCGCCACCGAGTTGTCTTTGCAGGACCGCCAGTGGCGGGTCCAGACCGAACAACGGGGGATCTTTTCCAGGAACGTGATCCTGGCCGTGGGCGCGGACCCCAAAAAACTTCGCCACGCCGATCTCGAGGAGATCGAAGTCCAGGTCGCCCTGGATCCCGAGAAGCTCGCCCAGGAGCCGCTCGAGGGGGCGACGGTCGCCGTGTTCGGCTCGTCACACACGTCGATGATCGTCCTGCCCAACCTGCTGCGCCATCCCGTCAAGCGGATCATCAATTTTTACCGGAGCCCGCTGAAATACGCTGTCTATCTTGACGATTGGATACTGTTCGACGACACGGGGCTGAAGGGCCGGGCGGCTGTTTGGGCGCGGGAGAACATCGACGGGGTGCTTCCGGACCGCCTGGAGAGGTGCTGGGTGTCCAGCCCGCAATTCGCGGAGAAACTGGCGCAATGCGACCGGGTCGTCTACACCGTCGGCTTCGAACGCAGGAAGTTGCCCGAGACCCCGCAATGGGGCCAGCTGGATTACCACCGGACCAACGGGATCCTTGCCCCCGGACTGTTCGGGGTTGGCATCGCGTTCCCCCAGTACGCCGAAGACCCCTACGGGTACGGGCAGTTTCGGGTGGGCCTGAAGAAATTCATGGACTATCTCGACGCCGTCCTGCCGCTGTGGCTGCTCTACGGCCCCTGATCTTCGCGGACGGTCCCGGCCCGCGGCGGCTTTAAACTCAGCCTGATCCGTTTGCGACGTCGCCCGCGACCGGGCGCGTCAGCCCAGCAGCAGCGCGGGATCGCCGCGGCGGCGATACACCGAACCGAACCGGGCGTCGAGGCGCAACCACGTCGGCAGTATCCGGACCCGGATCAATTCGTCGGCGCCCACCGCATCAGGCGACTGCGGCAGAAAACCCATCGCGGTCAGCGCGAACACGCAGCGCATCGGCAGCCCGACCTGAACGTCGGCCGAGCTGACCTGAATGACCTCCTGGTCGAGCAGCGACACCGGCGGCCCGTGAGAACTGCTGTGCTCCTTGGCAAGTTGGGCTCCGCGTTGCGCGAGGTTCAGCATCACCCGGGCCGGGATGTCCTCGAGGTGGGTGAAGCCGGATTCCGGCGGCAACGCACCCCGCCACGCCGAATCCATCGCGAAGCCCGGATCGACATGCCCCGAGTCGTCCATCGCGGACAGGCCACGCGCCAGCGCGTCGGCGCCCACCGACAGATCGGCGGGCCGCACCTCGCCGACCACTACCCGGCTCGCCAGCACGTCGAAACCCGTTGCGACCCAGGCGGTCAGCAGACCCGGCGACCGGGTCCGGAATCGGATGATCGCGGCGTCATCGAGTCGCAGGGCGCGGTCGACGAACGCGGCCAGATCCTTGCGGTGTGCGGCCCTGGCATCGGCACCCAGCCAAAGTCCGCGGTCGGCTACCTGATCCACCGTTGTAGATACTCCCGATGCTGTGGCGAGAGTCGCACCAGGCGCTCCTCCTCGATGTGGACGGCGGCCAGTTGCGTCTCGGCGATGACGGCGGGCTTCGACGCCGGGTCCGCGGAGACCGATCGCACCTCATAGCCCAGCGTGAAGTCGACGGCCCGCAGCCGCTTGGTCCACATCGTCACCTGCAGCGGTGAATCGATCAGCCGCAGCTGGCCTTTGTAGGTCACCTTGACCTCGGCGATGAGCAAACCGATGGTCATGATGTCCACCTCGAACGCTTCGCGCAGGAACTGGACGCGCGCCTCCTCGAGGATGGTGACCATGGTGGCGTGGTTGATGTGCTGATACATGTCGATGTCCGACCAGCGCACTGGCACGGGCGCGACGAAGCCGACGCTCAACTTGATGATCCTCTTCCACTGGTGCGGGTCATGCGACGTATTTGTCGGGCGGCGACGGACAGCGTCGCGAGATCCTTGTTTCCGCTTTCCTGGATCTCGATGAGTGTTCGGCGGGCCCGCTCGACCCGGGAGGCACTCAGGTGTTCCCACTCGGCGATCTTCTCTTCACCACTTTCGTCCGGCTCGCCCACGGCGAGCACATCGAAGCACAGCGACCGCAACGAAGCATAGATGTCGTCACGAATCGCCAACCGCGCCAAGGAGTGCCAGCGGTCTCGCCGCGGCAGTTCGGATACCGCCGTCAACAGCCTGTCGGTGCCCAGCCGGTCCATGAGCGCGAAATAGGTGTCCGCGACCTCGGCGGCGTCGATGTCGTTGATGTCACCGATGTCGATGATGTCGAGCAGGCTGAAGCGGTAGAGGCCGGCGGCCACCATGTAGGCCAGGTCTTCCGGCGCGCCCTGCGAGGCGAATTCGGCGGCTTCGGACTCCACGATCGCCTTGTCGTCACCGCGCAGCCACTCCGACATGCGCGGCGTCAGCGCCTGGACCTTGGCGGCGAACCGGTTGATCTCGGCCCCGACCGCCAGCGGCTGCGGACGGTAGTTGAGCAGCCACCGCCCGGCACGGTCGATCAGCCGCCTGGTGTCCAGCGTGAGCCGATCCGACAGTGCGACCGGCAAATTCGCCGCGCGGATGCGCCGCCAGATCTCCCCCACGCCGAAGATCGCGTCGGTGGCGACGTAGGTGCGCACCGCGTCGACCGACCCGACGCCGACGTCTTCGGTGATCCGGAACGCGTAGCTGATCCCCGCGGCGTCCACCAGGTCGTTGATCAGCATGGTGGTGACGATCTCGCGGCGCAGCTGATGCGCGCGAATCTCCGCAGTGAACCGTTCCCGCAACGGCTTTGGGAAGTACGGCGGCAGCCGGGACGCGAAGACGTCCTGTTCGGTCAGCTCGGTTTGGAGCATCTCCTCCTTGAGGCCC
Organism: Mycobacterium sp. 1165196.3; assembly: GCF_001673415.1. Lineage (NCBI taxonomy): Bacteria > Bacillati > Actinomycetota > Actinomycetes > Mycobacteriales > Mycobacteriaceae > Mycobacterium > Mycobacterium sp. 1165196.3. The sequence goes on from NZ_LZLU01000250.1 coordinate 24,574, forward strand.
AGCTTCACGTGCGCCATCAAGGTGCACAGCTCCGGTGAGGTGAGCCCGATGCCGGCCTCGGCGCGGCGCCCGATCTCCTTCTCCGCGGGCAGCGCTTCCAGCTCGCGGTGGATGCCGCGCTCGTCCACCAGGTACTGGATCAGCCTGGCGTGCACGGGAAGCAGGCTGGCCGCGTTGGCGCGGCTGGTGCCGATCAGGTCGTTCTGTTCCTCGTTGTCGGTGAGCACCAGCTGCGCGACCTCGTCGGTCATCGATTCCAGCAGCGGCTTGCGCTCTTCCGGCTTGACCTTGCCCGCGGTCACCAGGGCATCGATCAGGATCTTGATGTTGACCTCGTGGTCCGAGCAGTCCACGCCGGCCGAGTTGTCCATGGCATCGGTGTTGATCCGGCCACCCGCCAGATCGAACTCCACCCGGCCCAACGCCGTCACCCCGAGGTTGCCGCCTTCGCCGATCACTTTGGCGCGCACCTGGTTTCCGTTGACCCGCACCGGATCGTTGGCGCGATCGCCGACGTCGGCGTCGGACTCGGACTCCGCCTTGATGTAGGTACCGATCCCGCCGTTGAACAGCAGATCGACCGGCGCCTGCAGGATCGCCTTGATCAGATTGGGTGGTGTCATCTCGGTGACCCCATCCTCCGAGCCGTCGATGCCCAACGCCTCGCGAACCTGGCGGCTGACCGGAATCGCCTTCTGCTCACGGCTGTACACCCCGCCGCCCTCGCTGATCAACGACGTGTCGTAATCCTCCCAGCTGGAGCGCGGCAGGTCGAACATCCGCTGGCGTTCCTCCCAGGAAGCCGCGGCATCGGGATCGGGATCCAAGAAGATGTGCCGGTGGTCGAAGGCGGCGAGCAGCCGGATGTGCTTGCTCAGCAGCATGCCGTTGCCGAAGACGTCGCCGCTCATGTCGCCGATTCCCACCACGGTGAAATCCTGCGCCTGCGTGTCGATGTCCATCTCCCGGAAGTGCCGTTTGACGGCCTCCCACGCGCCCTTGGCGGTGATGCCCATGGCCTTGTGGTCGTAACCGACCGATCCACCGGACGCGAACGCGTCGCCCAACCAGAACCCGTAGGACTTGGCGACATCGTTGGCGATGTCGGAGAAGGTCGCGGTGCCCTTGTCGGCCGCGACCACCAGGTACGCGTCATCGCCGTCGCGCCGGATGACTTCCGGTGGCGGGTTCACCTTTCCGGTCGCATGGTCGACGTTGTCGGTGACGTCGAGCAGGCCGGAGATGAACAGCTGATAACAGGCGACGCCCTCGGCGCGGCTGGCGTCGCGGTCGGCGGCGGCGTCGCCGGTGGGCAGCGGTGGCCGCTTGAGGACGAATCCGCCCTTGGCGCCGACGGGCACGATGACGGCGTTCTTGACCGCCTGCGCCTTGACCAAACCCAGGATCTCGGTGCGGAAGTCGTCTCGACGGTCCGACCAGCGCAGGCCGCCGCGGGCCACCGGGCCGAACCGCAGGTGCACGCCCTCGACCCGGGGCGAGTAGACGAAGATCTCGTATTTCGGGCGGGGCAGCGGCAGCTCGCCGATCAGCTGGGCATCCAGCTTGATCGCTAACACATTGCGCGCCCGGGCCGAACCTTCGCGTGTCACAAAGTAATTCGTGCGCAACGTGGCCTGCACCAGCGACGCGAAGGCACGCAGGATGCGGTCGGTGTCCAGGCTTACCAGCGCGTCGATGTCGGCGGCGACAGCCGCGGCGGCCGCCTGCGCATCGCGGGTCGACGATGGATCGGGGCTGGGGTCGAACAACGCCTCGAACAGCGCTACCAGCGATCGCGCGGTCGAGGGGTGCTCGTTGAGCACCGACTCGATATAGGACTGGCTATAGGGGAAGTTGGCCTGCCGCAAGTACTTTGCGTAGGCCCGCAACAACACGACCTGCTGCCAGCGAAGGCCGGCACGCATCACCAGCTCGTTGAACCGGTCGATCTCGAGGCGGCCCTGCCAGATCGCGGTGACCGCGTCGGCGAACCGCTCGGCCATCGCGTCGCGCTCGGCTTGCGTCGAGGCCAGCCGGACGGTTGGGTGCGGTGAGATCTTGAACTGATAGATCCACACCGGCAGCCCGTCGGACCGCTCGACGGTGAACGGCCGCTCCTCGAGCACCACCACGCCCATGCTCTGCAGCATGGGCAGTAGCTGGCTCAGCGAGGCGGTGCGTCCGCCCAGGAACCAGGTGAGCTGGGCGGACCCGTCCTCGTTCTCGGTGAAGACCAGCTTGACCGAGTTGTCTTGCAGCGCATTGATGATGGCGATGTGATCGATCGCGTCGGCCGGGGTGACGGCCTGCTTGTAGACCTCGGAGAAGGCGGCCGCGTAGTACTCGGCGTCGGCATGGCCCACCGAACCTTCGGCGGCGGCGGTGATGAGCCGGTCGGCCCAGGTCCGCGCGGCTTCGCTCAGCAGCGCCTGGATGCGGATCCGGTTGTCTTCGGAGACGTCGACCGGCGTGGCGTCGGGGCCTTCGGACGGCAGCCGGACCATGAAATGCATGAGGGCCCAAGGTGATTCGCTGACCCGGGCGGTGAATTCCAGCCTGGTGCCGCCGAATTCATGCACCAGAATGTCCTCGATCTGCAGGCGCACCGCCGTGGTGTAGCGGTCACGCGGCAGATACACCAGGCAGGAAACGAAGTACTGCAGCCGGTCGGCACGCAGGAACAGCAACGCGTTTCGTTGCGGGCCCAGGTCCACCACCGCTTTGGCCATCGCCAGCAGCCGTTCGGCGCTCAGCGTGAACAGCTCCGAACGGGGAACGGTCTGGATGACGTCGAGCAGTAGCTGGCCCGGGTGGATCGGGTCGTTGTCGGCCATGGCCAGCGCCTCACGGACCCGGCGCGAAATCGTCGGGATCTCCAGGACGTCGGCGTTCATGGCGGCCACCGTGAACAACCCGACGAAGCGATGCTCGATCACGGCGCCATCGACGTATTCGCGGACCGCGATGGCATACGGGTAGGCGCCGTAGCGCAGGTAGCTGCCCACCACGGATTGCGCCAGGACCAGCAGCCGGTCCTCGTCGGTCAGCCGGGGGCGCGAGCCGGTGCGGGTCCGCAGGACGCCCAGGCCCGGCGACCCGTCGCCGGAGACCTGGCCGTCGTGCACGTGGCAGCGCTGGTAGCCGAGCAGGAGGCAGTTGCCGTTGCCCAGCCAGCGCAACAGCGCCGCGACGTCGTCGCGGTCGGGGGCCGAGAAGTGGCCGTCGGCATTGGTTTCCACCTGCGCGGCCAGGTCGTCCAGGGCGGCGATCAGGGTCGAGGCGTCGCTGGCGACCTGTTGCACGTCGGCGAGCACCTTGGGCAGCAGCCGCTCGACCTCGGTGAGCCCCTTGCTGTCGACCGACGGCAACAGCTGCACGTGGATCCACGCCTCACCCTCGTATTGCGATGCGCCCTCGGCTTTCGCCTGCACACGCAGCAGCTCGCCCTCCGGGCTGCGCAGCACGTCGAACACCGGCGTCATGATCGCCGTGTACGGGACGCCGAGCCGGTGCAGCAGCACGGTGACCGAATCCATCAGCATGCCGCCGTGGTCGGTGACCACCTGCAGCGCGGGCCCGAACCCGGCGGGGTCGTCGGCCGGGTACACCGCGACGCGGCTTTCGCCGGCGGGCCGGTGCAGGCCGAGGCGATAGTGGGCGCTCAGCATGGCCGGGGTCACGATCGCCGCCGGCACGGTCAAGTCGATGGGCCTGGTTTCCGCGCCGCCCGACTCGTCGCTATGCGGACCGCGATAGCTCTCTACGTAGGCCCTCGAGATCCACTCGGGAATGTCTCGCTGCTGGGTGAAGGTCGTCCACGGCTCGAGATCGTGTCTGGCTTCGGGATCGATCGTCATGCCGATAGCTCCCAACTGGCGACGGTGGTCAGTGCGCTCGGTCGCCCCGCTGGGTGGCGGTGCGGGGCAGAGCTGACACTAGTCGCGCGTCAGCTTGCGGTGGGTCACTCTGTGCGGCCGTGCCGCATCGGCGCCGAGGCGTTCGATCTTGTTCTCCTCGTATGCCCCGAAGTTGCCCTCGAACCAGAACCACTTGGCCTCGTTGTCGTCGTCGCCCTCCCAGGCCAGGATGTGTGTGCAGGTGCGGTCCAGGAACCACCGGTCGTGCGAGATCACCACAGCGCAGCCGGGGAACTGCTCGAGGGCGTTCTCCAGCGAGCTCAGGGTCTCGACGTCGAGGTCGTTGGTGGGCTCGTCGAGCAGGATCAGGTTCCCGCCCTGCTTGAGCGTCAGCGCCAGGTTGAGCCGATTGCGCTCGCCACCGGAGAGCACCCCCGCCGGCTTCTGCTGATCCGGTCCCTTGAATCCGAACGCCGACACGTAGGCCCGCGACGGCACCTCGGTCTGGCCGACCACGATGTGGTCCAGCCCGTCGGAGACGACTTCCCACACGTTCTTCTTGGGATCGATTCCGGCGCGGGTCTGGTCGACATAGCTGAGCTTGACGGTCTCGCCGACCTTGACCGTGCCGCTGTCCGGCTGCTCGAGGCCGACGATGGTCTTGAACAACGTGGTCTTCCCGACCCCGTTCGGGCCGATGACGCCGACGATGCCGTTGCGCGGCAGGGTGAAGGACAGGTCCTTGATGAGGGTGCGGCCGTCGTAGCCCTTGTCGAGGTGGTCGACCTCGACCACCACGTTGCCCAGCCGCGGACCGACCGGGATCTGGATCTCCTCGAAGTCGAGCTTGCGCGTCTTCTCGGCCTCGGCGGCCATCTCCTCGTAGCGCTGCAGCCGGGCCTTGCTCTTGGCCTGGCGCGCCTTGGCCCCGGAGCGCACCCACGCCAGCTCCTCGGCCAACCGCTTTTGCAGCTTGGCGTCCTTGCGGCCCTGCACGGCGATCCGCTCGGCCTTCTTCTCCAGGTAGGTGGAGTAGTTGCCCTCGTAGGGGTAGGCGCGGCCGCGGTCGAGTTCGAGGATCCATTCGGCGACGTTGTCCAGGAAGTACCGGTCGTGGGTCACCGCCAGGATCGCCCCCGCGTAGGACGCGAGGTGCTGCTCGAGCCACTGCACGCTTTCGGCGTCCAGGTGGTTGGTCGGCTCGTCGAGAAGCAGCAGGTCGGGCTTGGACAGCAGCAGCTTGCACAGCGCGACGCGGCGCCGCTCACCACCGGACAGGTTGGTCACCGGCTCGTCCGGCGGCGGGCAGCGCAGCGCGTCCATGGCCTGCTCCAGCTGTGAGTCGAGGTCCCACGCGTCGGCGTGGTCGAGCTCCTCCTGCAGCCGGCCCATCTCCTCCATCAACTCATCGGAGTAGTCGGTGGCCATCAGCTCGGCGACCTCGTTGAAACGGTCGAGCTTGACCTTGATCTCGCCCAGGCCTTCTTCGACGTTGCCGCGGACGGTCTTGTCCTCGTTCAGCGGCGGCTCCTGCAGCAGGATGCCGACGGTTGCGTCGTTGGCCAGGAAGGCGTCGCCGTTGTTCGGCTTGTCCAGGCCCGCCATGATCCGCAAGACGCTCGACTTGCCGGCGCCGTTGGGCCCGACGACACCGATCTTGGCGCCTGGATAGAAGCTCAGTGTGACGTCGTCCAGGATCACCTTGTCGCCGTGCGCCTTGCGGACCTTTTTCATCGTGTAGATGAACTCAGCCATGCCGCGGTTGTGCCTTTCTGGTTGCGAAGTGATCTCGCGGACCATCCTAGGCATCGTCCGGCGGCGCGACCGCCGCCGCTAAGCGGTCAGCGGCAGCGGACCGGTGTCGGCGGACTCGGTGTCCTCGGTGTCGGCGTCCTCACCAGCGGCGTCGGACGCATCCGCCGGCGGTGCGGCGGCCTCGGTGGCGGTCGGACCGGTGTAGCCCGGGCGCTCGATGCGCACAATCGCGCGGGACACATCGGGCCCGACCGCGGTCGCGCGCATCTCCAGCGACGACCGACGGTTGCCGTCACGGTCCTCGTACTCGCTGGTGTACACGTGGCCCACCACGATCACCGGCGCACCCTTGCCCAACGCGGCCCCCACGCCGGTGACCAACTTGCCCCAGCAGTTGACGTTGATGAAGAGCGAGTTGCCGGGCTCCCAGCCGCCGTCGGCGGTGCGCCGCCGGGAATTGCTGGCGACGCGGAACTTGATGACCTCCTGGCTGCCGACCTGACGGCGTTCGGGGTTGTTGACGATGTGACCGACGACGGTGAGCGACGTTTCGAACATGGGCTGATCCCTTCTCGTTTGCATTGGCTATGGCTGCCAGTAGGCGCGGCGCCACCGACGAACACCGCCGGAACGACCCGGAGACGGGCCGCCGCTGTGGACGAAACCGGGACTGTGGATCAGTCGGGATCGGCCGGGCCGGACCGCTGGGCCCGCTCGCCCCGCGCCAGTTGGGCCAGCATCGCGTTGTAGGCCATCAGCTCGGCGTCGTCGTCGCGTTCGGCGGCCCGGTCCAACCGCTTGGCGGTGCGACGATCACTGCGCGCCCACTGAATGAGCAGCGCGAGCATCACGATCACCAGGGGAAACTCCCCCGCCGCCCAGGCGATGCCCCCACCCAGCCGCTGATCGCCGAGCAGGTCGGTGTGCCAGCCCAGATCGAGCGAGCGGTAGTAGTCGGCGCCGAGGACCTTCTTGGTGCCCATCAGCACCACGCCGAAGAAGGCGTGCAGCGGCAGGGAGGCGAAGACCACCGCCACCTTGGCCAGCGGCGGGATCGGTCGCGGCGTCGGGTCCACCCCGATCACCACCCAATAGAACAGGTAGCCGCTCACCAGGAAGTGCACGTTCATCGCCAGGTGCCCGGCGTGGCTGCTCGCGGTGACGTCGAAGAGGTTCGACAGGTACAGCCCGTAAAACCCGGCGACGAACAGCACGGTGGCCACCACGGGATTGGTGAGGAACCGGGAGAAGCGGCTGTGCAACGCGGCCAGCAGCCATTCCCGCATGCCAGGCGGATCGTCACGGCCGGCGGCGGGCAGCGCCCGCAACGCCAGGGTGACCGGCGCGCCGAGCACCAGCAGGATCGGGATCAGCATCGACAGGCACATGTGGACCACCATGTGCATGCTGAACATCGCCGGCATGTAGCGGCCGACGCCTGACGACGTCGCGAACAGCAACACCGCGCAGCCGAGCAGCCAGGAAGAGGTCCGGCCCGGCGGCCAGTGATCGCCGCGCCGGCGCAGCCGCACCAGCGCGGCCACATACAGTGCGGCGAAGACGACTGCCGCCGAACCGAAGATCAGGTCGAAGCGCCAGTCGAACAGGATGCGCGCCACGGTGGGCGGTCCGTCGAAGTCGTAGCCGATCTCGGCTTCGGGGATCGACGGCAACCGGGCCGGGGGTGGCGGCGGCGGGGTGCGGCCCAGCCCGACGGCGATGCCGAAGGTCAGGCCGAAAATGGCGGCCTCGATCAACGTCAGCCGCAGCAGCGCGCCACGCCCGTGGCTCGGATCCGCTTGCAGCGCAGCCACACTCACGCGTCGCTGACGCCAGCCCAGCACCCCCAGGAAGCACAGCGCGATGAACTTCGCGGTGACCAACCGCCCATAGTCGGTGCTCAGCAGGTCGGAGGGCTGCACGCGGACCAGCGCGTTGACCAGACCGCTCACCGCCATCGCCACCCAACACCACAACGCGATCATCGAGAAACGCCTGGCGGCCAGCCCGAGGTGACCACCGCCCCGCAGGGCATGCGCAAGCAGGGCGAGCAGGCCACCGGCCCACAGGCTGGCGGCGACCAGGTGGATCAGCAGGCCGTTGGTGGCCAGGTCGTGCGAACCCCCGGCGGACGAATGACCGGTCAGGCCAAGGGGAATCAGCGTCGCCACCGACGCGGCGACCAGCACCGGCGTCCACGACCAGCGCAGCACCGAGAGGCTCGCCACCGTGATCACCGCGGCCAGGATCGCGGTCCAGCGCCAGGCCGAGGCGTTGGTGATCAGGCCCGCCAGCGACCACATCCGCGCCGCGGGAATGTCGGCGACGGCATGGCCGGACACATCGGAGATGGTCAACGGGACCAGCAGGGCGGCGCATACCGCCCACACCCCCGACGCCACCGTCCCCAGCCGCAGCGCCCGGTAGCCGTCGGCGTCGAGGACGCCGTTCCGCTGCGGCGGTACCAGGAACGCGGCGAACAGGAACGAGCCGACCGCGAGCACCGCGCCGATCTCGCCCGCCGCCCGCACGAACGGCAACCCCAGCGTGGTCACCGGACCCGGGTCGGGCAGGCCCGTCACCGTCAGCGAGCTGGCCAGCGAGAGGGCCCCGATGCCGGCGGCGGTGCAGCCCGCCAGGACCTTCTGGCCAGCCAGCCTCGGTAGCCGGTCGGGGCCGCCCCATACCCTGGACGTATGACCGTCGCCCCGCCGGCTGGCAGGGCCTCGACCGAGGCCTTCGCCCAGCGCCGCACGCTGGTGTGGCCGGTGCTGGCCGGGGTGGCCGTGCTGGCGGGCTGCACCGCCGCCGGCATCGGGGCCCTCTCGCTGGCCAGCTCGCTGACGGTGACGGGCCTGCCCGACCC
>NZ_LZLU01000251.1:0-50453 GCF_001673415.1 Mycobacterium sp. 1165196.3
GCCTGACCCGACGGGTTGGTGACCTCCGGCGCCTTCTGGAACTGCGCCACCTTCGTCGCCGAGGCCGACTGGCCCGCATAGCTGTACATCGCGGCCGCGTCCTGCGCCCAGTACTCGCCGTACTGCGCCTCCAGCTGCGCGATCGTGCCCGTGTTCTGCCCCAGCACGTTGGTCTGGATCAACTGCTGAACCAGGGCGCGGTTGCTCGCGATCACGGGCGGGGGCACCACCGAGGAGAACGCCGTCTCAAACGCCGCCGCGGCGGCATTGGCCTGCGTGGCCGCCTCCTCGGCCTGGGCCGCGGTGATGCTCAACCACTCCGCATACGGAGTCGCCGCCTGCACCATCGCCGCCGAGGCGGTCCCCGTCCACTCCTCGCTCGACAGCTGAGTCACCACGTTCTGGTAACTCAACGCGGCCGACTGCAACTCCGCGGCAATCGCATTCCACGCCGACGCCGCGGTGGTAAACGACTCCGAACCCGGACCGGCATAGATCCGCGCCGAATTGATCTCCGGCGGAAGTGCTCCGAAATCCAACATCATCGACTCCTTAACCAGTCGCGGCCGCGTTGGCCGCCTCAGTCACCGCGTAGGACCCGGAGCTGGTGCTCAGGGTGTTGACGAACATTTCGTGGATCGCCGCCGCTTGCGCGCTGACGGCCTGGTACATCTGGGCGTGCGCCGCGAACTGCGCCGCCGTGAGTGCCGACACCTCGTCGGCAGCGGCCGGCACCACCCCCGTCGTCGGGGCCGCGGCGGCGGCGTTCTGGGCGCTCAGCGTTGAGCCGATGGTTTGCAGGTTGCCCGCTGCGGCTGCCAACGCCTCGGGCTGCGTGGTCACGAAAGACATCTAGCTTCCTTCCCCTTCCGTGGGACTCATCTGGGCTGGTGGTTATCCGGCCGAGGGTGGCCGGGTCAGCACGCTGTAGCGGAACCCGTATTTGTTGACGTACCCGGCCGCCGCGCCGCGCCGCCCGACCGACCCGACCGGCATGCCGCGCAGCAGGCCGTTGGCCGGTGAATTCGCTCCACCGTTCGCCACCGCGGCCTCGATGGGAGTGACCTCCTCGGACATCGCCGCCGGGGTCACCGACGAGGTCAGCGTCGCCCAGTGCTGGGGAACCGAGAGCATCCCGACCCGCGCGGCCTGCCCCGTCCCGGCGGAGATCGCGCTCACGTGGCCCACCCCGCCCAGGTTGCCCAGCCCCAGGCTCGCGAACTGCGGCGTGGGATACCAGGCACCACCGGCACCGGCCGTGCTACCACCGGGACCGGAGACCAACTGCTGGGCGAGCTGCGACCAGAAGGCCACGATGCCGTTCGAGAAGTAGGCAAGACCGGTGTTCTGCTTGAGCAGCACGGTGTAGAGCGTGGGATTCAGCCCCAGGTAGTTGTTGTCCGGGGTGGGTAGCCCCGAATTCAAGAGGTCCTGAAGGGTGCTCGACAGCAGTCCCGGATTCGAGGTGGCCGCGCTCGTTTGGGTCGCCGCTTGAGTTGTGCTGGCGGACAACGCTTGTGGGGAAGCCAGCTGGGAGGTCGTCTGCGCGGTGTTGCCCGCCGGCTCCGCAACCGCCTTGGCGACCGCGGCGGCCTGGTTGGAGTCGGCCTCGGGCGTGGTGGTGTTGGGCGGCGTCGCGAACGGGGTCAGCACCGACGCGGTCGCCGACGCAGCGGCATAAGCCATCATGGCCCCGGCGTCTTGCGCCCACATCTCCATGTACTGCGCCTCGGTGGCCGCGATCGCCGGGGTGTTCTGCCCGAAGAAGTTCGTCGCGACCAGGGTCGCCAGCAGCACCCGGTTGGCGGCGATCACCGGCGGCGGCACCGTCATCGCGAACGCCGCCTCGAAGGCCGCCGCGGCGGCCCGGCCCTGCCCCGCCGTCTCCTCGGCCTGCGCGGCCATGGCGGTGAGCCAGCTCACGAACGGGGTGATCGCCGCGACCATCGACATCGACGCCGGTCCCACCCATGGCCCGCTGGTGAGCTCGGTAACCACCGAGTTGTAGCCGCTGGCCGCTACACCCAATTCCGCCGCAATCTCGTCCCAGGCAGCGGCGGCGGCCATCATCGGCCCCGACCCCGGACCCGCATACATGCGACCGGAATTGATTTCGGGCGGTAACGCCGCGAAGTCAAACACCGTGTCCTCCTCAGTCGGCCGGGACCGCAGGCGATCTCGGCTGTCACGTAGGAATCAGTGGTGGCCGTGGTCACGGCTCTGTAGACGACGCCACCGGTTGGCCGCTGCACCCACGGGAGTCACCAACGGAGCCCCTTCGCCCCGCAACCCCATCAGCCGGGCGGGCCGGCGCATGCTGACCAGTGGACCGCGTCCGCAAAGCTGGTCTGCCACCGCGCTTCTCGGATGTCTGGTCAGGAAAGACATGCACCTTCTGCCTCGGCTAATCTCCCGCTATCAGCAACCGAGCGACAGCTCGCGTGTGCCCGAACTGCCGCCCGGCACTGAGATTAGTTCGTTATGAAGCAAACACCGACACGCAAAGGCACCTGTTCATCAATGGCCAGCCACTGTTCATTCCCGGTCGGCGGGAGTTCATACACGGCAATGGATTGTTCACTCGCCGTTTGCTTAACGCCCACGGCGGCACCGCCCGGTCTTCTCGGGCGGTCGAGGCGTCAGTCCTCTTCGAGGATCAGCGCCATCTCGGGGCACGATGCGACGCCGTCGCGTGTCGATTGCTCGTCCTCGGGCCTGACTTCGTGCTCCTCGAGGATCGAATAGCCGGACTCGTCGATCGGGAACAGGTCTGGGTCGACGGCGTAGCACTGGGCGTGGCCAACACATTTCGACTGGTCCAGACGAACCCTCACGAGGCTTCCTCCCTAGCCGGCACGGCGCGGCCGTAAACGTCTTCGCAAGCAGGCGAGCTCGCACTTCACGGTGCGGTCCCCAGATTAGTCGGTCGGTACAGTGTCGGAGGTGTTCGCCGATCGCTTTCGCGCCCAAACCCGGTTCAGCCCGGGCGGGCGGATCCGTGTTCCGTTGCCCCGCATGCGATATTGACGAACCGATGCAATATTGATGTGCCGCCAGGTGTTGGTATCGACGAATTCCGACATTGACGCACTCGCGTCGGAGCTATTTCACCCAAGACAGACAACCGGAGATCGAAGCGCATGAGCGAGGGCCAGCAAGGGTCGTTCTACCTGCCCCGCCTTGATTTCGCCACGTTGCCGATGACCGAGGACCGGGGTCTGGGTTGGAAGACGCTGCGCGACGCCGGACCCGTCGTGTTCATGAACGGCCACTACTACATCACCCGCCGCGAGGATGTGCTGGCCGCCCTGCGCAACACCAAGGTGTTTTCGTCGACGATCCTGCAGCCGCCCGGCCACCCCTTGCCGGTGCTGCCGTTGGCTTACGATCCGCCGCAACACACCCGCTACCGCCAGATCCTGCAGCCGTACTTCAGCCCGCACGCGTTGGGCAAATCACGCCCGGTGCTGCAGCGCCACGCCAGCGAGATGATCGCGGCGCTGGCCGGGCGGGGCGAGTGCGAGGCGATGGCAGACTTCGCCAACCTCTACCCGTTTCAGGTGTTCCTGGACCTCTACGGTCTGCCGGTCGAGGATCGTGACCGGCTCATCGATTGGAAGGACGCCGTCGTCAGCGACAAGCCCTTCGTCACCCAGAGCGACATAGAGAAATCCGAGCAGTTGCTGGCGTACCTGGCCGACGTCATCGCCCAGCGCCGGCAAAACCCGCAGTCGGACATGCTGTCGCAGGTGATCACCGGCAAGGGCAACTTCACCGACCTCGAACTGCTCGGCATGACCCATCTGCTGATCCTGGCCGGTCTGGACACCGTGACCGCGGCGATCGGGTTCTCGCTGTTCGAATTGGCCCGCAGACCGCAGTTGCGCAAGGAGCTGCGCGACAACCCCAAGCAGATCCGGGTCTTCATCGAGGAGATCGTCCGCCTCGAGCCGTCGGCGCCCGTGGCACCGCGGGTCACCACCGAGTTCGTCGAGGTCGGCGGCATGACGCTGCCGCCGGGCACGTCGGTGCGGCTGTGTATGGCCGCGGTCAACCGCGACGACAGCGACGCGATGTCCACCAACGAGCTCAACATGGACGGAAAAGTCCACCGCCACTGGGGCTTTGGCGGCGGACCGCATCGCTGCCTGGGCTCTCACCTGGCGCGCATCGAGCTGACGGTGATCGTCGCGGAATGGCTCACCCAGATTCCGGATTTCGAGCTGCCCGAGGGCTACTCCCCCGTCATCAATTACCCGTCGAAGAGCTTCGCGCTCAAGGAATTGCCGCTGCGCTGGGGCTGACTCCCGGTGTGACCGGTCAGCCCCGGCGCAGCGGCCGGTACCTACTCGGGCCCTACTTGCGCAGCTCGGTCGCGGCGACCTGGACGAACACACCGGTGTCCTCGGCCATCAGCAGGCCTCGACCACGGGGCAGCGGGCCACCCTTCATCTTGCCGCGGATGAATCCCTCGTCCGGGTCGGCGTCCATCACCAGCAGCGGGGCGTTGGCCTGGGCCAGGGCCCGCAACATCGGGTCGCTGCCGGCCGACGACCAACCACCGAACGTGCGCGTGACGATCACGTGCAGGCCGACGTCGGCGGCCCGGGTCACCCAGGGGGCGGCCTTGTGCAGCGGCGAATCGAAGCCCGCGGGCAGCTGCTGGATGTCGTCGACGATCAAGAAGATCTCCGGTCCGCTCCACCAGTTGCGCGACAACAACTCTTCGGCCGACAACCCCGGCGGCGGCTCGCGGCCGGCCAGGACCGCGGCCAGTTCACCCATCATCGCCTGCACGCCATCGAGGTTGTAGGCGAATTTCTCCACGTAGTCGGCGCCGAGCGTGGTCAGCAGCTGACGGCGCGGGTCGACCAGCCACACCTGGGCCGAGGGCTGGCCCGCCGGCGGCGGCGGGGCGCTGGTCGCTCCCGGCGCGTACAGCCGCCCGATCTCGGACATGATGGTGGCCAGCGTCGTGGTGCGCCCACACTCGCGCCGGCCGGTCACCATCAGGTGCGCGTTCTCGGCGAAGTTGAGATACACCGGCGACAGGTCCAATTCCGAGATGGCCCAAGCGATTCCGCCCGCACCGACGCCCTGACGGGTGTCGTGTGCGGCCAGCTCCCGAAGCTGTTCCACGCCGAAGGTGGCCGGCAGTCGGCGCACCGGCGGCGCCTGGCCGCTGGCGATCCGGCTGACGGCTTCGACGATGCTGTCGGACTCGAACCGATTGTCCGGCGTGCTGGCCAGCGCCGGCCGCGCCACCAGGGTGTGCAGACCGGACTGCGGGTCGGCGTCGAGGCGCACGTAGTTGACCGCGACCATGCCGCGACCCGGCTTGACCGGAACGTCCTTGGCGAACCGCGAACGCACCAGCTTGGCGTCTTCCACGGCGGCCAGCCGCAGCTCGACCCGGGACCCGAAACCGCTGCGCACCGGCGGCCGCAGCTCCGATTCGCGGTCGGCGGTGACCACCACGTGCACCCCGAACGAGGGGCCCTGGTTGATGATCACGTTGACCTGCTCGATCAGCACCTCGTTTTCCTCGGCCAGCGCCCGGTAGTTGTCGACCACCAGGTAGACGTCGCCGAACCCGTCGTTGGGGACCGGGCCGGGCTCGTTGCCGAACTTGCGCCGCCGGAACACCTCCATCGAGGCGATCCCGTACTCGAGGAAGCTGCGCTTGCGCTCCCGCACCAGGGCCAGCAGTTCGGCCACCGTGCGGCGAACGCCGTACGGGTCGGTCGGGCCGGCCACCTCACCGACGTGCGGCAGGCGGGCGACCGTCGTCAGCGCGGTGCTGCTGTAGGCCAGGCAGTAGAACTGGATCTGCTCGGGCGTGTGGGTCAGCGCCGCCGAGCAGATCAGCGTCTGCAGCGCCGTCGTCTTGCCCGAACCACCGGCGCCCAGGATCAGCACGTTGGCGCCCGGGCCCGACGTGTCGACCGTCCACGGCGGCTGGTCGTGCTTGAAGGGGCGGTCGATGATCCCGATCGGGAACACCAGGTCCTGAGCGGTGCCGTAGTCCTGCTGCCAAGGGCGGCCGAGGAACCGGTTCACCAGTTCGTCGATGGCGACGGGCTGGTTCAGCGGCGGCTGCCACAGCCGGTAGGGCTGGAAGTCGATCTTGCGCAGCTGGTCGATGATGACGGTACCGACCTTGGGCGTCCTGATCCCTTCGGCGTCGTCGTCATCGCCGCCCTCGACCTCGACCGGCAAGCCGTCGGCGGGGATGGCGGGCGCGATGACCTCGGGTCCCCCGACGCTGACTTCCAGCGGGGTGAACGAGTTGGTGAACAGCTGCGGACGGACGTAATCGATGCTGTGCACCAGCGCCGGCGCCTCTTCTCCGTCGTCGGTCAGCCCGCGCGGGAAGTAGTCCCGCCACAGGAATTCGGCCTGGAACCGGGTGATGTCCTCCAGGCTGCGGCGGAAGTAGCCCAGACCGGCCTGGGCGGGCAGGTTGACCGCGTTCGGCACGCCGGCGGCCTGCGCCGCACCGGCGGTACGCGCCTTCAGCACCAACCGGTAACCCATGTTCTCCATGAGCTTTTCGGCACGGCTCTCGATGGTCTGCGACGCCATCATCAGGTGGATCCAGTACGCGCGGCCCTGCCGGCCGATCGAGTCGAGGACGTCGACCGCCGTCGGCATGATGCGGAACCATTCGTAGAACTCGTCGATGACGACCACGAGCATCGGCAGCGGGGCCATGTCCTGGCCACGCGCCCGCATCCGGCTGCGCACCGAGTTGTATTCCTTGGCGTCGTCGACGCCGGCGCTGTCGCAGATCGCCTTGCGGCGGGCGATCTCACCCCACAGTGCGTCCAGGAAGCGCTCCATCAGCGCCTGGTCTTCTTCCAGGTCGGTGATGATCCGGGACACGTGCGGCACGCCGGCGAACGGCTTGACCGCCGACCCACCCTTGAGGTCGGCCAGCACGAACTGCAGCTCCTCCGGCGGGTGGCTGAGCATCAGCGACTCGATCACGGTACGCACCAGGGTGGATTTACCCGAACCGGTCGTACCGGACATGACACCGTGGGGGCCGTCGCCACCTTCGTCCAGCGATTTCATGTCCAGGAACAGCAGCTCGCCGTTGTCGGAGCGAACACCGAACGGCGCCCGCAACCGCGACCGGCCCATCGTGTCGTTGCGGCTGCCCCACAGCGCCTCGAAGTCGATGCGGCCGGGATCGTCGATTCCGTAGTAGGACAGGATGTCTCGGGCGCCGATGTGCGCCACCCGCTGGCCGATCTCCTCGTACGCCTCGGCGAGCCGCCAGCGCGCCAGCTTTTGCGCGAACTCCTCGGCCTCGGCGGTGCTGATGTGGTCGGTGAGCGCGAAGAACCAGGGCTTCTCGTCGATCACCATCCAGGTGTCGCGGTCGCGGGGCAGGGTCTCGATCACACCCTTCTCGTCGAAGCGCAGGGTGCGCTCCGGGACCGCACTCCACATCGCCGAGCCGGTGAGGTCGAAGAACGTCACCCCGTCGACACCTTCGCCGCTGATCACGTACTCCCATTGCGGGTCAACGGCATCGGCGATGATCACGGTGTGCGGCGTCGGGGTCTGGGCAGACGAGCTGGCGTGCCGGGGCGTGAAAGAACCACGGCCGGCGAACAATTCGGCCTGCTCGGCGGCGAACTCGCGCACCGAGCTGTACACCATCCGGGCGTTGCCCGCGGCGTCCTGGCGGCGCGGGTCACCGAAGTGCGGCAGCCATTTCACCCAGTCCCATTCGTCCACGTTGGAACTGACCACGATCATCCGCATGTGGTCGGGCCCGTGCGAGAAGGCCAGCTGGCAGATGATCGCCCGCATCAGCCCCGCCACCTGCTCGCGGTCTCCGACCAGCGAGTACCAGGGCTCGACGAGCACCGAGATCATCTTGGGCAGGTTGTAGACGACGCTTTGATAGCGACCGAATTCCTGCAGCGCCTTGCCGGTCACCGGCTCCAGCTCGATGTCGGTGGGCATGTTCTGGGGCTCACCCCAGGTCACCTCGGGGCGGGTCATGCCGACGCCGACGCGGACCACGCCGAAGTTCAGGTCCTTGCCGTCGGGCTTGCGTTCCCACATCCGCGACGACCCGACGGCGGCGGCCAGCGTGGTGGGCGCCGGGTGGAACCACCGGTAGTTGGCGTCCATGCTGTCGGCCGACTCGTGGGCGGTCTCGCGCAGCATGTCCAACATCAGCATGAACTGGGCGCGCATCGAGTCCAGCTTGGGGCGGCTCATCTGCTGCTGGCCGCCGAACCGGCCGCCGAACATCATCATCGCGACGCCACCGATCATGAAGATCGGGAAGATCGAGCCGGCGCCGCCGAACACGTGCGAGCCGCTGGCGAAGGTCATGGCGACCATGCCGATCAGCAGACCGACCACCACGACGCCGACCACCACGATCCACCATGGCTTGCCCTCCGGCGGCGGGATGCTCAGCGGCGTCGGGAGGACGATGTTCTCCGGCTTGATTACCGGAGGCTTCTCCGGCGTCGGCCGCGCAAATCCACGTTTCACTTCGGTACCGCCAACTCTCCTGGGGACATATCCATCGGTAGCGTGTCGTGCTCCACCAGCGCATCCGCCCGCGACAACGTCGGCCCTTGCGGGAGCAGCCGCAGCGCCACCCACGGCGCCAGGCCCGGTTTCGTCTTGAGGCCCAACGCTTCTCGCACCTCGCGGGTGTCGTCGACCCCGAAGCGGGCGCCCGCGTCCGTGAGCCACCACAGCGATTCGGTGGTCTTGGCTCCCGGGTCGTTTCCGGTGACGGCCACGAAGTTCGCGTAGTCGGGCCCGAAGAAGACCTGGTCGGCTTCGCGCCCGGTGGTGTCCGCCTTGACCAGCGACACCACCCGGTTGACGTCCTTCTGCTCGACCGGAATGGTCGCGCCGGAGATGACCTGCACGCGGGCCCGGTTCTCACCGGAGGTCTTCTGCCACCACCAGCAGGTCGCCGGGTTCTCCCGGATGTCCATCACGTTCAGCGGCGCGTCCGGGTACGACGACAGGTCGAGCTTGTTGACCACCGGCATCTTCGCCAGCGCGGACGGCTCCACGGTCACCGGTTTGGTGTTGCCCGGTCCGGCGTTCTGCAGGATCTGGGCCACCAACGGCGGCAGGGTCTGCACGCCGTCGGCCAACACCAACGAATACTGTTGCGGCCCACTGATTTGCGGGGTGACGATCACCGTGCCGATCGGGCCGGGCGCGTTCGGGAACGACGCCCCCGCGCCCGCGTTCTGAATCTGCGGCACGGTCAGTTCCGGCCCGACCGGCAGCGCGTCGTAGAGGGCGCGGCTCATCGGCTTGGCCATGCTGACCTGTTCGGGGGTCAGTCCCAGCGGCAGCAGCACCGACCGGTTGGACCCGTCGATGCGTGAGCGGCGCCCGTCCCGGATCACCCACGCGTCCCCGCTGTAGTTCAGCACCACCGCGTCCGAGCCGGTCAGCACCCGCCGGTGGTTGCTCAGATCCGGGTTGCCGTCGATGACGGTCACCGTCACACCGGACGGGGCGCCGGCACCGGTCGAGTTCGCCACGGTGTCGCAGACCAACCACGACGACGCGGCCGGGCTGGTCGGGTGGAAGCTCGACGGCGCGCCCGGGATGCCCACCATCGGGCCGCGCGGCAGGCTGGCGATCTGGTTGGATTTGACCAGGTGCGGGTTGTCCGGCCGACCGGTGATCAGGCGCGCCGAGGCCAGGTTCAGCGCGGGGTACAACTTCTCGCCGACGCGGACGTACAGCGCTCCGGAGTCGCGGTCGGCGATGATCGGTGACTCGTTGATCTGTCCGGCCGGGCTGATGAAGGAGTAGAGCAGCGCGCCCAGGCAGATGACGAGCGCGGCGGAGATCGATGCCACCACGGCCAGGTTCTGCCGCCGTCCCGGCTCGACCTCCATGCGGACGCGCCACCGGGTCAGCGCCATCGCGGTGCGGCGCGCAAGGAACTGGTAGCCGGTCACCTGGGTCCGGGTCGACAACCCCAGGCCGTACCCCGACCCGCGTTGCCCGCGACTCTCTTCCGCCACTTATTCACCATCCGGTCTGCTGAAGCGCCTGGATATCGTCCTTTGACCGATCCAGCGCGAATTACATGACAACGTTAAGGCACCTGCGCGGACCTCGCCACGCGGCGCCGGAGCGCATTCATTTCTACATCTGTTTATGCACCCGAATCCGGCCCCGTCCACCGCTGCGGGCCGCCAGGAGAGGCGGTCCCGACGCGCGCCACTGAACTGGCAGTTTCGTTCCCCCATGGATGAGCCGAGCGGAGCCTGGTGATCTCCTCAAGGCATCGTAATCGCCGCGGGCCCGCTCGTCCTGTCGAGCGCGCGAAGCCATTGCCGGCAGTGGCCTCAAATGAATGGCGGGCGACCGCCCAGCAAAGAATGCGCCAACTCGCCCCGGGTCCGAGTCGCCGCCCGCCGAATCCGGGCAGCAAGATGACGTCATGACTGAACTCGCTCCGTCGCTGATCGAACTCGCCCGCAGATATGGCGTCGCGACCGAGTACGAGGATTGGTCGGGCCGACGGGTGCGGGTGGCCGAGGCGACGTTGAAGGCGGTGCTGGGTGCCCTCGGTGTGGCGGCCGACGACGAGCAAGAGCGCAACGTCGCGCTGACCGCGAAGCTGCGGTCGCACTGGGCGCGCCAACTGCCGCCGACCATCGTGGGGCGTACCGGCGAGCAGATCCGGTTCTGGGCGCATGTCACCCATGGGGATCCCGCCGAGGTGTGGTTGCAGCTCGAAGACGGCACCGTGCGCGGCGGTGTGGCACAGGTCGACAACTTCACCCCGCCGTTCGACCTGGACGGTCGCTGGGTGGGTGAGGCCAGCTTCCTGCTGCCCGCCGACCTGCCGCTGGGCTATCACCGGGTGCATCTGCGTTCCGGTGACGCCGAGACCAGCACCGCGCTGATCGTGACGCCGGATTGGCTGGGGTTGCCCGAGCGGCTCGGCGCCCGGCGCGCGTGGGGCCTGGCCGCGCAGCTGTACAGCGTGCGGTCGCGGCAGTCGTGGGGCGTCGGCGACCTGACCGATCTGACCGACCTCGCGGTGTGGTCGGCCTCCCGGCACGGCGCCGACTACCTGCTGGTCAATCCGCTGCACGCCGCGGCCCCGACCAAGCCGATGGAGCCGTCGCCGTATTTGCCGACATCGCGACGCTTCGTCAATCCGATTTATCTTCATGTCGAGGCGATTCCCGAGTTCGCCGGCCTGACCAAGCGCAGCCGGGTCCGGCGGCTGCGCTCCGAGGTCCAGCAGCGCGCCGGCGACGTCGACGCCATCGACCGCGACGCGTCGTGGGCGGCCAAGCGGGCGGCGCTGCGGCTACTGCACCAAGAACCGCAGTCGGCGGGTCGCGAGTTGTCCTATGCGGCATACCGCGACCGGGAGGGCCGCGCGCTGGACGACTTCGCCACCTGGTGCGCGCTGGCCGAGAAGCACGGCGACGACTGGCATTCCTGGCCCGAGGCGTTGCAGCACCCGGACGCGTCAGGGGTGGCGGCCTTCGTCCAAAAGCATTCCGACACAATCGATTTCCATCGGTGGTTGCAGTGGCAGCTCGACGAGCAGCTGGCCGCGGCGCAGTCACAGGCGATCCGGGCCGGCATGTCGTTGGGCATCATGCACGACCTGGCCGTCGGGGTGCACCCCAATGGTGCCGACGCCTGGGCGCTGCAGGATGTGTTGGCGCTGGGCGTGACCGCGGGCGCGCCGCCGGACGAGTTCAACCAGCTCGGCCAGGACTGGTCGCAGCCGCCGTGGCGACCGGATCGGTTGGATGAGCACGAGTATCGGCCCTTTCGCGCGCTGATCCGTGCGGTGCTGCGGCACGCCGGCGGGGTGCGCATCGACCACATCATCGGGTTGTTCCGGCTCTGGTGGATCCCGCGGGGCGCCTCGCCCACCGAAGGCACCTACGTGCGGTACGACCACGAAGCGATGATCGGCATCGTCGCCTTGGAGGCGCACCGCGCGGGCGCGGTCGTCGTCGGTGAGGATCTCGGCACGGTCGAGCCGTGGGTGCGCGACTACCTCTTGTTGCGGGGCTTGCTGGGCACCTCGATCCTCTGGTTCGAGTTGGACCGCGACGGGACCGGTGGCCCGCTGCCGGCGGAGCGCTGGCGCGAGTACTGCCTGTCCTCGGTCACCACGCACGATCTGCCACCGACCGCCGGCTATCTGGCGGGCGACCATGTGCGGCTGCGTGATTCGTTAGGGCTGCTGACCCGCCCCGTCGACGAGGAGCAGGAGGCCGACCGAACGGAGCTGGCGGCGTGGCTGGCCGAGCTGCGCCGGGTCGGGTTGCTCGAGGACGGCGACGACGACCCGGAGCGCGTCGTCGTGGCGCTGTACCGCTATCTGGGCAGGACGCCGTCGCGGCTGCTGGGCGTGGCGCTGACGGACGCCGTCGGTGACCGCCGGACCCAGAATCAGCCCGGCACCACCGACGAATACCCCAACTGGAGGGTGCCGCTGACGGGGCCCGACGGGCGCGCGGTGATGCTCGAGGACGTGTTCACCGACCGCCGGGCCGCCACGCTCGCCGAAGCCGTGCGCGCCGCGATAGCGCCCGCCGTGGCCGAAAGCGCGACCCGCTAATCGACCGGCGGGATGCCTTCGTTAGCTTCGAAAACCATGAAGGTCTCGGTGGTGGCCCCGGTCGCCGACGGTGTCACTGCGGACCCCGACTGGATGGTGGCCTTCGCGCGCCATCTGGAGGCCTGCGGGTTCGAATCGATCGTCGTTGTCGAGCACACCGTCCTGCTCACCCGCTACGACAGCGTCTATCCCTACGACAGTTCGGGACGCGTCGGCCTGGCGGCAGACTGCCCCATCCCGGATCCCCTTGACCTGCTTGCCTTTCTGGCCGGCCACACCAGCAGCCTGGGGCTGGCCACCGGCGTGTTGGTGCTGCCCAATCACCACCCGGTGGTGCTGGCCAAGCGGGCCGCCACCGTCGACGCCCTGTCGGGCGGCCGGCTGCACCTGTGCGTCGGGGTGGGCTGGCTCTCCGAAGAGCTGGCCGCCTGCGGCGTGGAGTTCGACAGCCGGGGCCGGCGGGCCGACGAGCAGCTGGCCGTCCTGCGCGCGTTGTGGGCGCAGCGGCCCGAGGGGGTATCTTTCGCGGGCGAGTTCTTCAACTTCGAGAACGTCATGAGCTACCCGAAACCCGTTGCGGGCGAACGTCTCCCAATTCACATCGGTGGGCACAGCCGAGCGGCCGCGCGCCGCGCCGGACGCCTCGGCGACGGCTTCCAGCCGCTCGGGGTGACCGGTCCGCAACTCGCGTCGTTGCTTGCGCTGATGCGCGACGAGGCGTCGTCGGCGGGCCGCGACCCGGCGGCACTCGAAGTGTCGCTGGGCCATTCGGTCACCAAGGTCGATGCCGAGCGCGCGGCCGCCCTCGCCGACCAGGGGGCCGACCGGCTGGTGCTGGCCATGCCGCCGACCACCGACATCGAGCAGGCCAAGGATCAGTTGTCGGCCTGCGCGCAACGGTTGTCATTGAGCTCATGACGCTTTCCGCCGATCACCGGGCTGCCCTGAGCGATCTGGTGCACCGGTACGCGGCGCACGTCGACGACCGCGAATTCGCCGCCGTGGCAGAACTTTTCACTGTCGACGCCGAGCTGCTGGTGCCGGCACCACCCGCCGATCTGCGGCCGAACAAAACGCATCGCGGCCGGGATGCCATCGGCACGGCGGTCGCGGCCGTCGGGGCGGTCGTGCGCACCCAGCACGCGATCGTCGGTGAGGTATACGACGCGGCCGGGCGACCCGGCACCGCCCGCGGGCGCATCGCGTGCGTCGCGCACCACTGGAACCAGCGCGACGACGAGCTGGTGGACGTGGCATGGCACCTGCGCTACGACGACGAATACGCGTTGACGCAGGCGGGTTGGCGGATCGCCCGCCGGGCGTTGACGGTCAACGCCATCGAGACCCGCCCGGTGCGCCGGCTGCTGCCGCGCGACCCCGCTTAGCGTGTTGGCAGCACATTATGCGCACACTCACAGCAAAACTCATCGGTTCGTATCTGCGGCTCAAAATCGGCAGTTTCGTGGGTAGATGCGGCTAACGCCGTCGAGGCCCGGCCGAATTTTGCGCGCTCGACGCGTGCATCGGAGTTCCGCCGCCCTGATCCGGACCGCGACCAGAGCCTTCGTTCCCGATTGACTCCAATTAATCCAGGTGCGTTCGTGTAATTTCGGCCGCGTGACCAACACCGTTGATTCCGCGGGGACCGGTGGAGGGCGGGCAGCGCAGGGCGGCTCGGTATCGACCCTGGCAGTGGGCACGCCGCTGACGTCCATCCCGGACTACCGCAACGAGATACACACCGCCGAAGACGTCATCGATGTGGAGCATTACGGTGGCGGCTTCGATCTCACCAGGCGGGCCACCGCCCCCAAACTGCGCGTCGGCCGCGACCGATGGTTCAACCTGCTCTGGTTGATCCCCATCGGCTTTGCCGTGCTGATCGCCGGGATCGCGGTCGGCAAAGGCTTGCACAACATGCCGGCGGTGCAGTCGTTCATCCACCGCTACCCCGGCTCGGACAGCGCCGGCATCCCCCCGGGACTGCCCGCCTGGATCGGCTGGACGCACTTCTTCAACCTCTTCATGATGATGTTCATCATCAGGACGGGGATCCAGATCCTCTGCGATCATCCCCGGCTCTACTTCAGCCGCAACGCCACCCCGGGCAAGGACGAGTGGCTGCGGGTGGGTCCGCCCGTTCCGGACGACGAGCTGTGGACCGCCAACGCCGACACCGTCGCGTTGCCACCGCAATTGGGGCTGCCCGGGTTCCGGCACTCCATCGGCCTGGCCCGCTGGTGGCATCTGGGCGTCGACGTCCTGTGGCTGGTCAACGGGGCCGTCTTCTACGTGCTGCTGTTCGCCACCGGACAGTGGCGCCACATCGTGCCGACCAGCTGGGACGTCTTCCCCAACGCGGCGTCGGTGGCCATTCAGTACCTGTCGCTGGACTGGCCCACCGATAACGGCTGGGTCGCCTACAACGGCCTGCAGCTGCTGTCGTACTTCACCACCGTGTTCATCGCCGCCCCGGCCGCGCTGATCACCGGTCTGGGAATGTCGCCCGCGCTGTCCCAGCGGGTCCACTGGCTCAGCAAGCGGCTGAGCATTCAGCACGCGCGGTCCCTGCATTTCGTGGTGCTGGTCTATTTCCTGTTCTTCATCCTGGTGCACGTCACCATGGTTCTGACCACCGAGGCACTGCGAAACCTCAACCACATGTTCGCTTCGCGCGACGACAACAGCTGGGTCGGCTTCGGCATCTTCGCCGCGGCCATGGTGCTGACCGCGATCGCGTGGGTTTGGGCCACTCCCTTCACCATTCGCCACCCGCGCGTGGTGCAGCGGGTCGGCTACGCGCTGGTGGGTCCCTTCCAGCGGATGCTCGAGCAGTTGGACCCCAAGCCCGGTGCCTTCACCGAGAAGGACATCTCGCCGCACCACTGGCGTAACGGGCGCCTGCCCGAGACCGTCGAGTACAAGGAACTGGAGCGAGACGACTTCAAGGACTGGCGTCTCAAGGTCTACGGACTGGTCGAGCACCCGATGGAGTTCTCCCTCGAGGACTTGATGGCGCTGCCCTATCACGAGCAGATCAGCCAGCACTTCTGCATTCAGGCGTGGTCGGGCGTCGCCAAATGGGGTGGCGTGCAGATGAAGACGATCATGGACATCGTCAAACCGCTCCCGGAAGCGAAGTGGGCGGTCTTTTATTCGATGGGTCTGGGCGCCACGGGCGGCATCTATTACAACGCCCATCACATCGGCCAGATGGACCACCACATGACGATGCTGGCCTACAACATGAACGACCAGCAGCTGCCTTACATGCACGGTAGGCCGCTGCGGCTGCGCAACGAATTGCAGCACGGCTTCAAGCTGGTGAAGTGGATCAAGGGCATCGAGTTCGTCGCCGACTACCACGACATCGGTAGCGGTTATGGCGGCTACAGCGAAGACCACAAGTACTTCGGCCGCCACCAGACGCTCTAGGCGTATCGCGCGTCACCTCCGCCAAGTCGTTTGTCCCGATAGCCAGCTGGGTAGCTCCAAGAGATCGGGCCGAAACTCCAAGTGACAGCAGAGGAGACGCCATGAGGCACCACCCTGTCGACCATGGTCGGACCGCTGACCCGCACAAGGGTGGGTCGCGGCAAACGCCCGGGCTGCTCGTGGTCGCGGCGGCCGCGTTGGCGTTCGTCGCATGTGTGGCCAACTTCGCTCTGGGGCAGGCCGGCGCCGGGGTTGCCGCCGCGATCGTCGCGATGCTCGCCTTCGGCGCCGGTTTGTCGTGGCTTGCCATGGACCGCAGGCGAATTCGCGACGCCGAGCGCCATTGGATGATCAGCCACCCGGCGCGCTAGCGCCGGACCCCGCGGGGGCGGTTATTGCAGGGTAGCCAGGTTGTTGACGGATTTCTGCACGTCGGACCGCAGCACCCGGGCGACCAGTCCCCCGACCGGCCCGCTGAGCAGACCGCCACCGAGGTCGGCGGTGAGGTGGAACGTCGATCCGGGATGATTGTCGGTGACGGTCATCGCCACCGTGAGGCGGATACCGCCGCGGCCGCGGCCCTGCAGCTCAATCGCTTTCGGCTCGTCGTAGCGGGTGACCTCCCAGTGGATCACGTTGCGGAAACCCTTGACCTTGACACACGACGAGACGCAGGTGCCCTTCTCGATGGTGTCGGGCACCGGCCCGCGCCACCCGGCGAAAATCGTCATCCACTCGTCGAATCGGTCCAGGTCGGACGCCAGCTTCCACGCCGCTTCCGGTTCCACCTGCGACGACACCGACACATCTACGCGAGCCAACGTCTTCCTCCCCTGGCGATCG
Source organism: Mycobacterium sp. 1165196.3 (assembly GCF_001673415.1). NCBI lineage: Bacteria > Bacillati > Actinomycetota > Actinomycetes > Mycobacteriales > Mycobacteriaceae > Mycobacterium > Mycobacterium sp. 1165196.3. Next base: position 16,895 of record NZ_LZLU01000251.1, read on the forward strand.
GCAGCGCCGTCGCCCACCGGCGACCGACGCACAACCCTGACTGGGTACCCCGACGGCCTCGGGCGTATTCGTGGGCTCGGCCGGTCAGGGCCAGGCCTGCTCCAGCTGCTGGGCCACGTCGATGATTTGCGCCGCCTGCGACTGGGGCGCGTCGATCTCGGCGGCGACGTACTGGGCGATGAAACGCCGAATCTCACCGTCCACGCCCGCCAGGATGCGCAGCACCTCGCCGCGGATCGAGTTCGACGAGACATTGACGGTGATGTCGGACGGCCGCGGTTTGGCCACGTCGACGATCAGCAGCAGCGGTTCTGCCGCGCGCGCCGTCGCCCGCAACTGAATGTCTCCGGAAACCACGAAACGCGGCTTGTCGAGCCATAAATCGATCAGCAGATCGATGGACAGCGGGATGTGGATGACGAAGGTGATGGTGTCGCCCAGCCGGCGCGTGACCCGGGGCTCCTGAATCTTGACGTTGGCACTGACCTTGGCGATCCCGCCCGGCCCCTGCGCGATCGGCTCCATGGCGAACTCGCTGCCGGCGATGTCGGCGAACGCCGCGGCGACACGCTCGGGAGTGACGGCGACCTCGAAGAACCTGCGGCCGAACTCCTCGTAGGTGACATAATCGTGATTCGTCATAGGCTTATACCGTCTCATGTCACCTGCCAGAACGGTCGCTGATCTGCTCGCGTCGCAGGAATTCCGCGTCAGGTGCCCCCTCGTTGGACCGGCGGGTGCGAGCGATGCGCGGCCGGCGATCCGCGTCGGTTCCGCGGATCTGTGAAGCGCGCCACAGGCGGGGCGCTTCGATTCGAAGTGTCGGGCGGTGGCCTGCGAGGCTTGATGGTGGAGGTGTTTTCGGTCTTATGCCCCAGGAAGTGATCGAGCAGCCATCGGGCCTGGCCCGGGCGGCGGGGATGCTCATCTGGCTCGGCGGCGGGCACCGGCGCGAGCTGGGCGAGCGTCACGAACGGTCCGCTCACGCGGTCGCCGGCGCCGTCACGCTGTCCGGTGCGATGCTGGCCTGGTTGGTCGCGACGCTCGCGGTCACCGGCTCGACCCCCTGGCCGCTGCCGGCGGTGGTGCCCGCCACCTTGGTCTTCGGTGTGCTGGTCGGCGCCATCGGCCGCGCCACCATTCCGGGGCCCGGCCGGAGTCGCGCTGGTGTCATTGGACGCGTCGCGGTGGCGGCGGCGGTCGGCGTCGTGGTCGGTGAACTCGCGGCGCTCGTTCTGCTGTCCAGCTCGATCGCCCACCGGCTCGACGAACGGGCGTTGCGCCACGCCGAATCGGCCCCGGCCGTGGCGCGGGCAGCGGCGGCCCTGCAGCAGACCAGGGACGCCCGCACGGCACTCGACAACACCGTCGCGGCGGCCCGCGACCGTCAGGACAAGGCCTTGGTCGTCGCCCGCTGCGAATACCACCCCACCCCCGGCTGCCCGCAGACCCGGATCACCGGCGATCCCGGAGCCGGGCCCGAAACACGCACGGCCAACGAGCTTCTCGGCGATGCCCAGCACGAATTGGACACCGCCCTCGCCGCGCGCGACGGCCGGGCGCCGGCGCTGGACGCCACGATCTCGCGACAGGAGCAGGCGCTGCGTGACGCGCGGGACGGTGTCGTGGCGGACGCCGACCGCGGCCTGGGCGCGCGCTGGGTGGCGATGAACGACCTCACCGCGGCCGACGCCGGGGCGATGAGCCTGCGGCTGTTGACGATCGGGGCCTGCGTGTTGCTCTACCTGGCGCCGCTGATCCTGGGGTGCTGGCGCGGTGAGACCACGCACGATCGCCGCACCACCTCGCGGGCCGAGCGCGAACGCGCCGAACTCGACGCGGACACCGCCATCGCGATCAAACGGGCCGAGGTGCGGCGGGAGGCCGAAATCCTGTGGGCCGAGCACCAATTGACACAGGCCCGGCTTGCCGTCGAGGCGCAGACCCAGATCGACCGTGAGCAGCAACGCCGGCGGGTTTCCGAAGCCCTGGATGCTCCGGTGCACGCGCCGTCGCAGCGCGAGTTCGAGCCGGGCGACGACGACGTGTACCTGCCGATCGCCGCCGAAGCCGAGGCGGCCAGCCGGGCCATCACCCGACTGCCCGCGCCGGAGCCCGCCGCCGGCTTGGCCGGTCCCGAGACCGACCTTCCGGAGCACCTGCCCGCACCGGAGCCGTGGGGCGGCGAGGTCGAGCAACACCAAGAACGCCATGCGCCGTTGATCCCGTCGATTCCGGACGCCACCAAGGCCGCCGCCCGCTGGATCCGCCCGCTGGTGCCGCCGTTCGTGGCCAAGGTGATCGACACCACCACCCAGCCGCTACGCACCGCGCGCCAGGTGTTCGAAGGCGTCCTCGAGGAAACCGAAGAGATCACGTTCACCCTCAAGCGCACCCGCAAGGTGGCGATCAGCTCCGAGGCCTCCGACACCCGGCTGTCCGATCACCCCGCCGACACCGAAACACCCTCGGGCCAGGCGGAATTCGTCACCTCATCGCGACACCACCCCGCCGAGCGGGCGCAGCGCCGGGTGTCCGGGCGCGGGTCGGGCGCGTCCCTGCCGGGACGGGCCGCCCCTGACGCCGAGCGCCTGTCCGTCCCGCCCGCGGATCGCGACCGGCGGCGGGCGCTGACGAAGCGAGACGGTCCGCCGGAATTGGGCCCGCCCGACGGTCCGCGTGAGCTGCCGCCGCCCAAATAGCCCGCCGCTGTCGCGCTAGGACTTCGTCGCCTCGACGAAGTAGCCGCGCGGTACGCCGGGCACTTTCAGCGGGACGGCCGGATGATCCCAGCGATTCCACCTCACGCCGGGCTCGGCGACGTCGGTGACCTCCGCCATCCAGCCGTGCCGCTCGATCAGGGTGGCCGGCGCGTCGGTGCCGAACGTCCACGGCGCGCCGCTGCGCCGCATGTACTCGAGGGTGGGCTGCATGAAGTCCGCCTCCAGCAGCGCCGTGCCGACCAGGTCGTAGCAGACACGCGAACCCGGCGCGGACAACGCATCTATTCGGGCGAACAAGACGTCGACGTCGGCGGCGTCGAGGTACTGCAGCAGGCCTTCGACCAGCCAGGCGGCCGGGGCGTCCGAGGAAAACCCTTCAGAGATCAGGGCTTTCGGCCAGTCGTCAGCCAGGTCGACGCCCACCGGGACGCGACGGCAGCGGGGACGCTCACCGGCGAGCCGTTGATCCTTGATTCTGATCACCTGCGGCTGGTCGACTTCGTAGACGGTGGTGGCGGGGCGCCACGGCAGCCGGTAAGCACGCGCATCCATGCCCGCCCCGAGGATCACCACCTGCGCAATGCCGTCCGACTCCGCCCTCTGCAATGCCTCGTCCCAGAACCGCGTGCGGATGGCGATCTGCGGCGAGGACGCGCCCGTCTTCGCCGCGGCCCGGGCGAGCAACGCGCGACCTTCCGCGCCGGCCAGGCGGTCGGCGAACGGGTCGGTGAAGAGCCGGTCCGGGCGCTTGGATTCCTCGGCGCGCATCGCAGCGACCAGAAATCCGGTGTCCGCTACGGCTTGTCTGGTTTCCTCCATGTGGTCATCATCTGCGCCCCGAACCGGGCGGTCTTGGATTTTTGCGCCGCTCGAACGGAACGTGGCTCGGCAACAGGATTCGCCGCCGCCGGTAGGACGTCGGCGTCATTCCACTGAACGCGCGAAACTCCCGCACCAGATGGGATTGGTCGAAGTAGCCCAGGTCGGCCGCGATGCGGGCGCCGCCGCCGGCGTCCTCGCCCAGTCGCCTCAGCGCCGCCTGGAATCGGCGATCGCGGGCGAACTCCTTTGGCGCCAAACCCACCTCGGCGCGAAACAGCGCGACGAGCCGCTTGCTCGACAATCCCGTCAGGCGGCGGAGTTCGGCCAACCGCACCGAGGGATCGGCCTCGATGGCCGCCAACGCGGCGCCCAGGCTCGGCTGTCTCGACGAGCCCATCCGCGAGAGCATGAATCGCTCGAGCAGGGCGAACCTGGCCGGGATCGACGGCGCCTCAATCAGGCGCTCGTGCAATTCGCGTCCCGCACCACCCCAGATCTCGTCGACGCCGACGGGCGCGCCGGCCAAGTCACCCAGCGACATGCCCAGAAACGGAAAAGCGCCACCGGGCCGGAAATGGATGGCCATGACGGGCTCGTCGGCCGCGATGTCCGACACATAGGACACGTTCTGCGGTCCGGTGAGGAACGCGGGCGGAACACGCTCTTCGGTCGTGCCGTCCGCGGCATAGAAGTCCAGCCGCTGCCGGGGGCCGACGTCGAAGACGACCGTCACGGCGCCGCGTGGCAGCGCCCGGCTCCGGTAGCTGCTGCCGCGGTGCAGCCAATGCCCGAAGAATTCGATGTGGTCGGCCAGCGGACCGCGCGGACGGTGCAGCCTGGGCCCGGGACCCATCGGCCGCCCACGCTCGATTGCGGACACGACGAGAATTCTCGCACTCGACGCCGGCTCAGCGGAGCAGGGTGATCACGTAGCCCGGATCGGGGCCGGACCGCATCGCGGCACGGTTCATCCGTGGGCGCCGCAACCCCCTCGTCCGCGTCGGCCACTGCAGCCGCAGCCCGAGGGCGCCACCATCCGAACGCGCTTTCGGGCCGATGTTTTTGTGGTTGGAGGCGGCCGGGTTACCCCTCGAAAGCTCGGCCGCCCCAACGTCTTGGTGCGCGCTCAGCAGGTAAGCGCGCGGGATTTGAACAGCGCGCCCCATTCGCGGCGGGCCGCGGACTGGGCGTCGACGAAGCTCGGGGTCTTCTCGCCGTCTCCCGCCAGGTGGACCAATGCCCACGCCATCGCGAATACCGGTACCTTGTGCCGGATTGCCGCGCTGTGCAACTCGTCCAGTGCGGCGTCGGACGGACACCGGCGAAGACCGATGAGGATGCCCCGCGCGGTGTCGAGAATGCGGCCGGAGTTCGGGCCGCACGAAGTTTGGGCGGGAACCCAGTTCGTCGTCATGCTGTTGATACCTCCTGCTGCGCCCTGGTGAAACCGCTACTCGCATAGCGGCAGGAATCCGTGCGCGTCGTCGCGGCCGCAAATCCCCAAAAAGGCGCCCTGTGCAATGATTTGCGGATCCGTCGCGTTGTGCCAGTCCACCACTGACATTGATACCCGGCTGTGACCGTTTCGGGATCGGTTGCTCATCGCGAAATTCGCGACCCGTGGTATCGAAACAGGCTGTGAAACAGCACAATTAGCGACCGACCGGGCCACCTACAGAATCGCCTTGGACTCCTTCGCCTTGGCGATGTCGTCCCAGCCGATGTCGAGCTCCAGCAGAATCTCCTCGGTGTGCTGGCCGTGTTCGGGGGCACGCGCCGGAGACGGTGGCGTCTCGTTGAATTGCACTGGGGCCGCGACGATTCGGTACTTCTCCCCGTGGTCGTCGACGTTCGTCACCACATAGCCGTTGGGTTCGACCTGCGGGTCGTTGAGGGTTTCCCGCGGAGTCGCCAGCGCACCCCACACGCCGGGTTCGTCCGCGAGCACCGCCTGCCAGTGCGCGAGGTCATGGCCGGCAAACGTATTCGCCAGCAGCTCGGTCGCGGCGGCCGCATTGGCGATCAGGTTGGCCGACGGCACGAATCGGTCATCGTCGGCCAGTTCCGCCAGCCCGATGCGCCGGCAGAAGCCCGCCCAGAATTTGTCCGGCTGCAAGAACACCAGCTGGATCCACCTGCCGTCTTTCGTCTTGTACCGGTTGACCAACGGGTTGATGGCCAGGCCGGGCGGCGCACCGGGGATCCCGTCGATGTCGAAGAAATCGGCCGCGCAGATGGATGGCGCTATCGACCACATCGCCTGCGCCAGCAGCGAAGAGTCGACGATCGTCGGTTCGCCCGTACGTTCCCGGTGGAACAGCGCGGCGCAGACGCCGCCGGCCAGCGTCGCCCCGCCCTGCAGGTCACCGAAGCCGGGCCCCTGGACCGCCGGCGTCTCGCTGCCGAAGGGTGTCAGCGTGTAGGCGACCCCGCCGCGCGCCAGATAGGTTGCGGCGTCGAAGCCGCCGCGGTCGCGATCGGGGCCGCGGACGCCCAGGCCGGTGCCGCGCGCGATGATGATGTTCGGGTTGAACGAGCGGACGTCCTCGACGGTCAGCCGGGCCCGTTCGAGCGCGCCGGGCAACCAATTGGTCAAGAACACATCGGCACTGGCCAATAGCCGGCCGAACAACTCGCGACCCGTTTCCGATTTGACGTCGATGGCGATGCTGCGCTTGCCGCGGTTGCCCAGTTCGAGAATGAAGTCGGCATCCGGACGGGCCGCTTGCCGGGTGAACCCGCCGACCACCAGCGCCCGTCCGGGGTCACCGGAGGCGACGCCTTCGACCTTGATGACGTCGGCACCCCAGTCCGCCAGCGCGGCCCCGGCCGAGGGCACATAGGTCCAGGACGCCAGCTCGACGACCCGCACCCCGCGCAGGACCCCGCCGTGCACGTCAGACATCGCCAACCCCCTCGTCGCGGCCATTCCTTGCTATTTTAGATATTCTAGCTAGTCTTGGTCGTAGTGATAGCCCATCTGCAGGTCAGCGCGGTTTTTCGGGGAAGAGATGCGATGCAGCCGACCGAAGGTTTCGTTGCGACGCCCGCCGCGGTGACCGCGCGCCGCCCCGCGGCGCGGGCGGGTGAGCGGTCGCAAGGTTCCCGCTTCAGCTCCAGTGATGTCGACGAACGGCGTTGGGCGCCAACGCGGGTCGTGGTGTAGACACGGACGAAGGACGGGCGATGGGCAGGATGACGGGCAAGGTGGCCGTGATCAGCGGGGCCGCGCGCGGGCAGGGCCGTTCACACGCGCGGATGCTGGCCGCCGAAGGTGCGGACGTCATCGCCGTGGACATCTGCGCCGACATCGACACCAACGAGTATCCCCTGGCGCGCCCCGAGGACCTGGATGAGACGGCGCGGCTGGTGGAAAAGGAGGGGCAGCGCGCGTACACCGCGGTCGCCGACGTCCGCGACCGTGTCGCGCTGTCGGCGGCCATCGACGCGGGCGTCGCCGAACTCGGGCACCTCGACGTCGTGGTGGCCAACGCCGGCATCTGCCCCCTGACCGCGGGGCTGCCCCCGAAGGCGTTCGCCGACGCGGTGGACGTGGACCTGGTCGGCGTGCTCAACCTGGTGCACGCCAGCCTCAAACACCTGCAGGCGGGCGCGTCGATCGTCGTCATCGGTTCCAACGCGGCCTTCATGTCGTCCCTGAACACCACCGGCATCGACGGCGGTCCAGGCGGAGCGGGCTACGCCTTCGCGAAACTGGCTGCCGCGCACTATGTCAACGACTTCGCCCTGGCGCTGGCGCCGTTTTCCATCCGGATGAACGCGGTGCACCCGACCAACGTCAACACCGACATGTTGCACAGCCCGCCGATGTACCGCGCCTTCCGCCCCGACCTGAAGGAGCCGACCCGCGAGGACGCCGAACCGATCTTCCCGTTCGTGCAGGCGATGCCCATCCCCTACGTCGAACCCGAGGACATCAGCGAGGCGGTGCTGTTCCTCGCGTCCGACGCCGCCCGCTATGTCACCGGACAGCAACTGCGCGTGGACGGCGGCGGCTTCCTCAAGGTCAAGCCATGGTCGGGCGCGTGACGGCGGTGGCACCGATCATCGTGCACCGCAACGGGGTTCGGCGATGACCGACAACTCCGAGATCCAGCGACGCCTCTACGAACTCATGGTGCTGATGAAGGCGGCCGACGACCGGCTGTCCAAGGGGATCGGCACCGGCGAATTCATGTGCGTGTACTGGCCCTCCCGTGGGCAGGAGGCGATCGCCGCCGCGATGGGTGTCGCGCTGCGGCCCGACGATCAGCTGGTGACCACCTACCGTGGGTTGCACGATCTCATCGGCAAGGGAGTGCCGCTCGAGGAGATCTACGGCGAGATGATGGGCCGCACCGTCGGCGCCAGCCGGGGTAAGGGCGGCACCATGCACATCGCCAAACCCGAGGTGGGCGTGATGCTTTCGACCGGCATCGTCGGCGCCGGGCCGCCGGTGGCCGTGGGACTGGCGATGGCCGCCAAACGCAAGGGACTAGACCGTGTCACGGTGGTCAGCTTCGGCGACGGCGCCACCAACACCGGCTCCTTCCACGAAGCCGCCAACATGGCCGCGCTGTGGGACCTGCCCATGGTCTTCGTGTGCCAGAACAACCAGTACGCCGAGATGACCCCGACCGGCGACACCATGAAGCTCGAGCGGGTGGCCGATCGGGCCGCCGGATACGGGATGCCGGGGGCGCGCGTCGACGGCAACGACCCGCTGGCGGTGCAGGCCGCGCTCGAGGACGCGCTGCAGCGGGCGCGCAGCGGCGGCGGGCCGACCCTCATCGAATGTGTGACGTTCCGCTTCCGCGGCCACTATTTCGGCGACCGCATGCCCTACATCCCCGCCGAGCAACTCGAAGCGGCCATGGCCGCCGATCCGGTGCCCCGGTTCCGCTGCCACCTCGCCGCGACGGGCGCCTGCCGCGACGACGAGCTGGACCGCATCGACAGCGAGGCGGTGGCGGCGGTGGAAGCCGCGCTGCGCACCGTCCTGGCCGCGGACGCGGCATCGATCGACGAGCTCGACCGTGACGTCTATGCGGCGGCCATCGGGTTTCCGGTGTAGGACATGGCCGATCAGGAGATGACGATGCGCGAGGCCCTCAACCTCGCGCTGGATCAGGCGCTCGAGGCCGACGAGCGGGTGTTCCTGCTCGGCGAAGACATCGCCGATCCCGGTGCGTCCGGTCCCACCGCGGGGTTGTCGACCAAATACGGTCACGAACGCGTGCTGGACACACCGATCTCGGAGGCCGCCATCCTGGGCGCGGCCATCGGCGCGGCCATCGACGGGCTGCTGCCGGTCGCCGAGATCATGATCATGGACTTCATCGGTATCGCCGCCGACCAACTGATCAACAACGCCGCCAAACTGCGGTTCATGACCGCCGGGCGCACGTCGGCGCCCATCACCGTGCGCACCCAGGTATACGCCGGACTGGCCACCGGTGCGACGCATTCGCAGAGCCTGGAGGCCTGGTTCATGCACGTCCCCGGGATGAAGGTGATCGTGCCGTCCACCCCGCGCGACGGCAAAGGCCTGTTGACGACGGCGATCTTCGACCCCGACCCCTGCCTGTTCGTCGAAACAATCCGACTGCAGAGCAAGAAGGGGTTCGTGCCCGTCGATCCCGGCTTCTCGATCCCGCTGGGCCAGGCCGACATCAAGCGGCCCGGCACCGACGTGAGCCTGATCGGCTACGGACGCTGCGTGCACGACGCGCTTGCCGCGGCAGCCACCCTGGCCGAGCGGGGTGTCGATGCCGAAGTCGTCGATCTGCGCACCCTGGTGCCGCTCGACGTCGGGACCATCGTCGAATCCGTCCGGCGCACCCGCCGAGCCGTCATCGTGCACGACGCCGTCCAATTCGCCGGTCCCGGAGCCGAAATCGCCGCGATCCTGTCGACCGAATTGTTCGGCGAACTCGCCGCACCCATCGAGCGGGTCGCCGCGCGCTTCGTGCCCAACCCGGCCGCCGCCGCGCTCGAGGCACAGGTGTATCCGTCGCCGGCGCGCATCGTCGCAGCGGCGCAGCGCACCTGCCAGAAGGCGAAGGTGCATGGCTGACTTCATCATTCGCATCCCCCGGGTATCGGTGGCGGTGTCCGAGGCCGAACTCACCGGCCTGCTGGTCGACGCCGGCGAACACGTCGAGGAGGGCACGCCGATCTATGTGGTCGCCACCGAGAAGGTGGAACAGGAAATCGAAGCGGGGGCATCCGGCACCGTGCGCTGGACGGGTCAGGTCGGGACCACCTACGACATCGGCGCCGAAATCGGCGTCATCACGTCCTAACGAGGAAAGGTAGAGCCCGATGGATCTCAACGAGACCCGCGAGAGAATCATCTACGAAAAGGACGGCCCGATCGCCCGCGTCACGTTGAACTGGCCGGAGAAGGCCAACGCGCAGGACCAGAAGCTGGCCGAAGAGGTCGACGCCGCGCTGGCCGACGCCGACCGCGACTACGACATCAAGGTGCTGGTGCTCAAGGCCAACGGCAAGGGCTTCTGCTCCGGGCACGCCATCGGCAACAACGCCGTCGACTACCCGTCGTTCGTCGAGAACGCCATGGTGACCGGCCACCCGTGGAAGGCGCAGTCGGACCTGTTCGTCAAGCCGACGTTGAACCTGTGGGAGTTCTCCAAGCCCACCATCGCGCAGGTGCACGGCTACTGCGTGGGCGGCGGCACGCACCTGGGCCTGACCACCGACATCGTCATCGCCTCCGAGGACGCCTACTTCTCCTACCCGCCGCTGCAGGGCTTCGGCATGCCGTCGGGTGAATGTTCCATCGAGCCTTGGGTGTTCATGAACTGGCGCCGCGCCGCCTACTACCTGTTCACCGCGGAGGTGATCGACGCCCGGAAGGCGCTGGAGGTCGGCCTGGTCAACGAGGTGGTCAAGCGGGAGGACCTCGACGACCGCGTCGACGCGATCGCCCGCCACATCGCCCAGGCGCCGTTGACGACCCTGATGCTCACCAAGGCCAACCTCAAACGCGCCTGGGAACTGATGGGCATGCGGGTGCACTGGCAGAGCTCCAACGACCTCGTCGCGCTGGCCTCCATCAGCAAGGACGTGCAACAGCTGATCCAGACCGTGTTCAAGGACAAGGTGCTGCCCTCCGAGCACGCCCGCCGCCAGGCCGCGGCCGCCGCCCAGACCGACGGCGCCGCAACAACTTAGGCCCCTGGTGAACATCGCCGACCACGCGATCGCCGCCGCAGCGTCGCCGGCCCTGATCAGCGACGGCGGTACGATCTCGTTCGGCGAACTGCATGCCCGCAGCAAGCGGGTGGCCGCCGCGTTGCACGAGGCGGGGTTGCGACGCGGCGATGGCATGGCGCTGGTGCTGCCCAACCGGCCGGAGTTTCTCGAGATCACCTGGGGCGCTCAGCTTTCCGGCCTCTACTACACCGCGGTGAACACCCATTTCCTGCCCGACGAGGTCAGCTATGTCATCGACGATTCGGACGCCAAGGCGGTGTTCGTCGATGCCGCGATGCCCGAACTGGCCGCGCACATCGGTGCCGCCCACGCCGCGGTGGTCGCCCGCTTTTCGGTCGGCGGCGCGCTGCCGGGCTGGCGGTCCTACGACGACGCGCTGGCGACGGCCGGCGAGGCCCCACCGGTGTCGGACGGGTCAGAGATGCTGTATTCGTCCGGGACCACCGGGCGGCCCAAGGCGGTGCGGCGACCGCTTCCCGCCGACGGCAACGGATCCTGGGCGCAGTCGGTGCTCGAGCTCGCGCTCATTCACAAATACGGAATGGACTCCTCGAGCGTGTACCTGTCCCCCGCGCCGCTGTATCACGCGGCCGGCGTCAACTACACCATGGCGGCCAACCGGGTGGGCGCCGCGACCGTCCTCATGCCCAAATTCGACGCCGAGGCGGTGTTGCGCCTGATCGAGACCCACCGGGTGACCCACGCGCAGTTCGTCCCGACCATGTTCGTGCGCATGCTCAAGTTGCCCGAAGCCGTCCGGCGGCGCTACGACGTGTCGAGCCTGCGGTGCGTCATCCACGCGGCGGCACCGTGCCCGGTCGATGTGAAGCACCGGATGATGGACTGGTTCGGCCCGATCATCCACGAATACTACGGCGGCACAGAGGGTTTCGCGGGCACGACGATCGGGCCACGGGAGTGGCTCGACCATCCCGGTTCGGTGGGCATTCCGATGGCCCCGGTGCACGTGGTCGGCGAGGACGGGCGGGAGCTTCCCGTCGGCCAATCCGGTGAACTCTATTTCGAGGGTGGACCGGACTTCGAATACTTCAAGGACCCCGCCAAGACCGCATCGGTGTCCAACGACCGCGGCTGGCGATCGCTCGGCGACATGGGCTATGTCGACGCCGACGGGTACCTGTACCTCACCGACCGCTCGACGTTCATGATCGTCTCCGGCGGGGTCAACATCTACCCGCAAGAGGTCGAGAATTTGCTCGTCATGCATCCGAAGCTGGTGGACGCGGCGGTGTTCGGGATCCCCAATGACGAATTCGGCGAAGAGGTCAAGGCCGTCGTGCAACCGGCCGACGGTGTCCTTCCCGGGCCGGAGCTGGAGGCAGAACTCATCGAGTACTGCCGGACCCGCCTGGCCGGGTACAAGTGCCCCCGCACCGTCGAGTTCGACGCCCTGCCGCGCGACCCCAACGGCAAGCTCTACAAGAGACGCATCCGCGACCGCTATTGGCAAGGGCGGGTGTCGCGGATCTTGTGATGTGACAAGGGATGACGAGATGGCTATAGGAATGGGCAACGAGATTTCCGACCCGCACACCCCCCGCGGGTCGGCGGTGAATTGGACGCCGCTACCGGTGCCGTGGGCGGTCCAGGCCGCCGATCGAATCCCCAAGCAGCGCTACTTCGATCCGGAGTTCTACGCGCTGGAGGCGCAGCTGTTCTGGCCCCGGGTGTGGCAGATGGCCTGCCGGCTCGAGGAGATCCCGAAGCCCGGCGACTACGTGGAGTACGAGATCCTCGATGACTCGATCATCGTGGTGCGCGTCGACCAGGACACCGTGCGCGCCTACCACAACGCCTGCCGGCATCGCGGCGTGAAGCTGGTGGAAGGCAACGGCAACCGGCGCACGTTCGTCTGCCCCTTCCACGGCTGGTGTTGGGGCATCGACGGGCGCAACACCTTCGTGCTGCGCCCCGAAGCGTTCGCCGAAGAGAACCTGCGTCCCGACGACCTGGAACTCGTCGCGGTGCGCTGCGAGCTCTGGGGTGGCTGCGCGTGGATCAACCTCGACGACGACGCACCGGCACTGCGCGACTGGATGGAACCGTTCGCCTCGATCTACGACGCGTGGCGGGTGGAGTCGCTGCGGGTGGAGTGGTGGCAATCGTGCCGGCTGCCGGTGAATTGGAAACTCGCGACCGCGGCGTTCATGGAGGGCTACCACGTCCCGCAGACCCATCCGCAGCTGCTGCCGTCGGCACAGACCGGACAGCCCTGCGCGGCAGTGCATCCCGTCGTCGCGAGCAGCCTGTATTTCATGCGCACGCTCGGCGCCGGCATGGGTGGCATGACGCACGAGAACGACATTCGCATCGCCGAAGGACTGCAGCACATCGAGTTGCCGGCCGACCCGGCCGCGGCGATGGCGGGGTGGCGCGACGCGCTCAACGACGCCGTCGTCAACTGGCATCGCGCCCGCGGCAGCACCATGCCCGACCTCAACGAGCTGGTTCGGCGCGGGATCACCGACGCGATCGGATTCGCCTTCCCGCACCACTTCATCCTGCCCACCTACAGCAGCGCCTCCTCGTACCGCATCCGCCCGCTGGGTCCCGAGGAGACGCTGTTCGAGATCTGGTCGCTGACCCGGTATCCCGCGGACGCCTCGGCCGGCAAGCCCACGCCTCCCGAACCCATGGCACCCGACGACCCGCGGTGGCCGCCCATCCCGGCCCAGGATTTCTCCAACCTGCCCCGACAACAGAAGGGCCTGCATTCCAGGGGGTTTGACTTCATGCGGTTGTCGGATCAGATCGAGGGGCTGATCTCGAACTTCGAACGCGTCATCGACGGCTTCCTGGCCGGGCTGCCCTACACCACGCTGCTGCCCGCCATCGGAAAGACCAACACCACCATCGACGTACCGATCGTCGACCTCGGCTTCGGCGCGGCGGCGCGATGACCGGCCGGTGGGACCACTCGGTGGACCTGGTCATCGCGGGCAGCGGCGGGGGCGGCATGGTCGCCGGGCTGGCCGCACTGGACTGCGGCCTCGAACCGCTGATCATCGAAAAGCAGCCGCTGGTCGGCGGTTCGACGGGGCTGTCGGGCGGCATCGTGTGGCTGCCGAACAACCCGTTGATGCGCGCCGACGGCATCGCCGACTCCCATGAGGAGGGCCTGGCCTACCTGGCCGACGTGGTCGGCGACATCGGCGCGCCCTCCTCACCCGAACGACGCGAAATGTTCCTCACCGCGGGCTTCGAAATGATCAACTTCCTCACCCGCAAGGGCGTGGCGCTGATCCGCTGCGCGGGCTGGAGCGACTACTACCCGAACCACAAGGGCGGCAACGCCTCCGGTCGCGCCGTCGAGGGCATCCCGTTCGACGCCGCGCGGCTCGGCGACTGGAGCGACAAGGTGCAGCCGCCGCTGGCCAAGAACTACGGATATGTGGTGCTGACCAACGAGTTACGGTCGGTCCAGTATTTCAACCGCGCACCGCGCGCCTTCGCCGTCGCGGCGCGGGTATTCCTGCGCACCGCGATCGCCCGGGCCCGGCGGCGTCAGCTCCTCACCAACGGCGCCTCGCTGATCGCCCAGATGCTCAAGGCGCTGATCGATCTCAGCGACGGTGATCCCCCGCTGTGGACACAAGCCGCGATGACGGATCTGGTCGTCGACGACGGCCGGGTGGTCGGCGTGCGCGTCGTCCGCGACGGACGGCCGCTGACCGTCGAGGCCCGCAAGGGAGTCCTGTTGGCCGCCGGCGGTTTCGGTCACAACGAGGAGATGCGCCGCCGCTACAGCGGCAACCAGCCCAACGAGGGGAAGTGGTCGATCGCCAACGCCGGTGACACCGGCGAGGTCCTCGAGGCGGCGATGCGACTGGGCGCGAAGACCGACCTGCTGGACGAGGCCTGGTGGCTGCCTTCGGTTTTCATCGCCAACGGCGGCGCCGTCGCCGCCTCGCTCGGTTCGGGACGCCAGCGTCCCGGTGCCATCTACGTCGACTCGACCGGGCGGCGGTTCTGCAACGAGTCCAACTCCTACGTCGAGGTCGGCAAGGCGATGTACGCCAATAAGGCGGTGCCGTGCTGGATGATCTTCGACGAGGGATACGTACGCAGATACGTCACGAGCGCAAGCCCCCTGAAAACCCTGAAGCGAAACCAGCCGCTGCCGGCCGAGCTGATCGAATCCGGTGCCGTCACCCGGGCGGCGAGCATCCCCGACCTCGCCCGCCAGATCGATCTTCCCGCCGACGAACTGGCGCGCACGATTCGGCGATTCAACCAATTCTCGGCCAAGGGGCTGGATCCCGACTTCGGCCGCGGCCAGTCCGCCTACAACGACTGCCTCGGCGACCCCGGCTATCGGCCGAACGCCGCCATCGGCCCGCTCGACACCGCCCCCTACTACGCAACCAGGGTGCTGCCGGCCGACGTCGGCACGTGCGGCGGCGTCATCACCAACGAACACGCGCAGGTTCTCGACCAACAGGACCGGGTGATCGAGGGTTTGTACGCCACCGGCAACACGACCGCGACGGTGATGGGCCGGACCTATCCCGGCGCCGGCGCGAGCATCGCCAGCTCGATGGTGTTCGGGTACGTCGCCGCGCGCCATGCCGCCGGACGCAAGATCGCCGGTGAGATGAGCCGCTAGGCGGGCGATTCGGGTTTGTCGACGAATTCGCGTGGCTTCATGCCGGACTGCATCAGCTCGGCGCGCCGCGCCTGCACGTCGGACGCGGCGCCGACCAAGTTGGTCAGGATGTGGCTGACCTGAAGATGGACCCGCATGCCCATCAGTTCCCACGCGCGCTTCACGTTGTTCTTGACCGCCATCAGTGTGGTCAACGGGATTTGGGCGATCTTGCGCGCCATCTCCTCAACCGTGTCCTCGAGGTCGTCGCGCGGCACTACCCGGTTGAGCAGGCCCCACTCGAGCGCCTGTTGCGCGGTCAGGGTCGGCGACAGCAGCAGCCAGTCCATGGTGCGATGCCAGTTCATCAGCAGCCACGGCTCGATCATGGTGTGCCCGCCGGGTTCGCCGAGGCTCTGGGCGAGCGGCATCTGGAAATACGCGTCCTCGGAGGCGACGCAGAAGTCGGTCAGCAGTCCGAGATAGATGCCACCGCCCATGCAGTAGCCGTGGATTTGCGAGATGGTCGGCTTGGGAAACTCCCACAGGTACAGCGTGGGCCACAAAAACAGATCGGCGGTGCCCTTGTAGAGGTCCTCGAACGTGTCCCCGAAATCCGGATACGGGTTTTCGTCCGGGCCCCAGCGCGCCACGTGGCCGCCGCAGAATCCCTTGCCGTTGGCCTTGAGGATGACGACCTTGATGTCCTTGTCGCGGTCGGCCTCGTGCAGGCAACTGTCGACCTCGCCGACCAGCACCGCGTCCTTGGTGTTGGCCTTGTCCACCCGGTTCAGAATGATCCGCGCAATCGGCGGTTCACGCTCATAAATGACCGCTTCCAGGACGCGCCGCTCCATTGCGGTGACGTTACCGGAGACGGCGACATTCGCTTTGCGGTTGCGCAATGTCCGCCGGAAGAGTGAAGTGTACGAAGGCGCTGGACTAGTCGAATGGAGCTGGGATGACGACTGCGTCGGACCGAGCCGCACAGCTCGACCTGATAGCCCGGCTGCAATCGTCCTACCCCGAGCTCCCCGACGCTCCCACGCCGGATCTCATTGACCACGAACGCTTCAACGCCTATGTCAAGACCCCCCACGACGTCGGCGGCGAGCCGGACGCTCCCATCGAGTTCGAGAACAAGCAGTACGAGATCTGGGAGCACAACACCTATGTGCTGTGCGAGGTGCTCGGCTGGCGCGGGATCTGGTTGTCCGAGGAACGACGCCGGATGGGCAACGTCGACCTGGGCCGCACCATCTACCTCGGACTGCCCTACTACGGGCGGTGGCTGCTTGCCGTCGCACGCGTCCTCGTCGAAAAGCACCACATCGGCCTCAGCGAATTGGCCGAACGCATGGCCGAGGTCAGGGCCCGCTATGCCGACGGCCTGCGCGGAAATCCCTTGCAGGCCAAGCCCAAGTCCGAAGGCGATCCCGCCGCCGTCTCACGCAACCGGCACCACCGCCACGCCGTCGGCAAAGGCGACCCGCAGGTGTACGCCGGACAGGCCGGCGCACCGAAGTTCAACGTCGGCGACAAGGTCGTGGTCCGCGATCTGCCGGTGTTGCTCTACACCCGCACGCAGGAGTACGTGCGTGGGGCGACGGGCGAGATCGCGGTCGTCTCGTACGAAAGCCCCGCCGCTGAGGACGAGACGTGGGACGCGCCGGACCAACAACCCGAGTGGTTCTACATCGTCCGGTTCACTATGTCCGAACTGTGGCCCGGCTACACCGGTCCCTTCCATGACTCGCTGCAGACTGAGCTTCCCGAGCGATGGCTGCAGGCGGCCGCGACCTCTGAAGGAACGTCATCATGACCGACCACGACCACGACCACGACCGTACGGCCGCGCCGATGGTGGACGAGATCACCGATTTCGAAGTCCTCGAGATCGCGCTTCGCGAATTGTGCATCGAGAAGGGCATTTTCACCGCCGAGGAACACCGCCTGATGACGGAGTACGCGGAACAAATCGGCCCCACGCCGGCCGCCCGCCTGGTGGCCCGGGCGTGGCTGGATCCCGACTTCAAGGAGTTGGTGCGCACCGATGCGCTGGCGGCCAGCAAGGAGGTCGGGGTCGACTGGCTGGAACCGACCGGGTTCGGAACGCCGAGTGACTTCACCGCCCTGCACGTGCTGGAAGACACCCCGACGCGGCATCACGTGATCGTCTGCACGCTGTGCTCGTGCTACCCGCGCCCGATTCTGGGCAACTCGCCGGAGTGGTACCGCACCCCTAACTATCGGCGCCGCATCGTGCGCTGGCCGCGGCAGGTGCTCGCGGAATTCGGCCTGATACTCCCGGCGGACGTCGAGATCCGGGTGGAAGACTCCAACCAGAAGCATCGGTTCATGGTGATGCCCGTCCGGCCGGACGGAACGCAGGGCTGGACCGAGGACCAACTCGTCGAAATAATCACGCGCGATTGCCTGATCGGCGTCGCGTTGCCCAAGCCGGGGGTGACCACCAACGCCGTCACCCAGACGCGCCCGGCCGTACACCCCGTCGGCGACTGACCCGGGGCACATCGATGAGCATCGAACACTCCAGCATCGCGCCGCTGACGAAAATCGTTGAACGCAACCAGATTTGGAGCCGCATGGCGGCCAAACACGGCGTCGGCAACCCGGTGCCCCCGTGGCAGACGAGCCTGGACGGCATCTGCGATGCCCTCGATCAAAGTAATTGCGGGGCACAGGTACTCAGTTTCGCCGAGCGGCGCAGCGACGAGGACGCGCTGTCGGCAACCGTCTACGCGGGCCTGCCCTATCCGGAGAATCGGTTGGTGGCATTGGCGCACTCGCTGGTGGCGCGCGGCGTCATCGACGAAGACGAGCTGGCGGCGCGGCTGGCGGCCGTTCGTGCGCGGCTCGAAGAGTGAGCTACGCCATTTAGCCGTTCGGCGTCGCATACGCTACGCTGGCAGCAACGTTGGCTTCATGACACTGCATGCCAACACCGTCGTGGAACGCTTCCTCATCCCTCCGGTGCCAGCGAAAAGATCGCGCTTGTCACCTAGATGATCCGTGCATCGCGCACTAGCTTGTCTCGCGGCGATCGATTTTGCCATCCGGCAATCTCGCCACCTCGTGCCGATGCCGCGCGGCGTTCTCGCCTCCGGCGCGGCACCACCGATGCCCGAAAGGCACCGAAAAGTGACCACCAGTAAGACTTTCGCCGATCTCGGCGTGCGCACCCACCTGGTCGATGCGCTCGCCAAGCGCGGCCTCACCCATCCCTTCCCGATTCAAATCGAGACCCTGCCCGACACCCTGGCCGGTCGCGACGTGCTCGGTCGCGGCAAGACGGGCAGCGGCAAGACCCTGGCCTTCTCCATCCCGCTCGTCAGCCGCCTCGCGTCGGGCAGCCGGCGCCCCTCGCGGCCCTCGGGCCTGGTGCTGGCCCCCACCCGGGAGCTGGCGACGCAGATCACAGCGACGCTCGAGCCACTGGCGAATGCCGCCGGCCTGCGGATCACCACGATCTTCGGCGGCGTCTCGCAAAGCCGCCAGGTGGCCGCGCTGAAGTCCGGCGTCGACATCGTGGTGGCCTGCCCGGGCCGGCTCGAGGACCTGATGAAGCAGCGGCTGATCAGCCTGGAATCCGTGCAGATCACCGTCATCGACGAGGCCGACCACATGGCCGATCTCGGCTTCCTGCCCGGCGTCACCCGGATCCTGGCCGCGACGTCGAAAGACGGCCAGCGACTGCTGTTTTCGGCCACCCTGGACAACGGCGTCGACAAGCTCGTACAGCGATTCCTGCGCAACGAGGTGCTGCACTCGGTCGACGAGCCCAACTCGCCGGTGCCCGAAATGACCCATCACGTCTTCCACGTCGCCAACGCCGAGGCCAAGAAAGAGGTGGTGCACCGGCTCGCCTCCGGCACCGGTCGGCGGATTCTGTTCATGCGCACCAAGCATCAGGCCCGCAAGCTCGCCAGGCAGCTCACCGAATCGGGAGTTCCGTCAGTCGACCTGCACGGCAACCTGTCTCAGCCGGCACGCGAGCGCAACCTGGCGATGTTCGCCTCGGGCGGCGCCCGGGTGCTGGTGGCGACCGACATCGCCGCGCGCGGCGTGCACGTCGACGAGGTCGAGCTCGTCGTGCACATCGACCCGCCCGCCGAGCACAAGTCCTATCTGCACCGGTCCGGGCGAACGGCGCGGGCGGGCAGCGCCGGAGACGTGGTCACCGTGGTGTTGCCCGAGCAGCGCCGTGACACCCAGTTGCTGATGCGCAAGGCCGGCATCCAGGTCGCCCCGGTGCAGGTAACCGCCGCGTCCGAGGCGGTGCAGGCGCTGGTGGGCGAGGTCGCGCCCTACCAGGCCCCCGCGCCGGCCCGGGCGCCCTCGCACGCGCCGGTGCAGCATCGGGCCAACTCCGGCGGGCAGCGGCGCCGCCGGACCAGCAGGTCGCCGAGGACCAATCCCACCCCCACGGAATCGGCGATGTCGCACCGCACCGCTGCGCCTCGACGACGGCCGGATCGCCGCCGCGCCAGCCGCGCGCAGGGCGCTACCGGCTAGCCCGCGGTCGCGGCGGTCAGCGCCGGGCCAGCAGCCACGCCTGACCGTCGCCTTCGCCGGCGCCGATCAGCTCCAGGCCGGCGAACGCGGCGGGCAGTTCGCCGGCCACGGCGCGAAAGGGACCCGGGCTCGCCCCGACCTCACTCAATGCGGCGATCGCCAGCAGGCCGCCCGGCGCGAGCCGATCGACGATCGCCCGGTCGAGGCGGGGGTCGCGGAACTTGCAGCACAGGATCACATCGACCGGCGCCCCCGCCGGCAGGCCGGCGTCGAAATCGACGACGTCGAAGCGGCAGCGGTCACCCACGCCGGCCCGCTGGGCCAGTGCCCGCGCGTGGGCGATGGCCACCGGCGAGACGTCGAGCCCCAGCACCTGCAGGCCGCGTGCCGCCAGCCAGACCGAGCCGGTCCCCTGCCCGCAGGCCAGGTCGAGGGCCCGCCCCGCGACGGGAAACACATCCGCGTGGCCCGCGAAAACGCCCGGAGGCGCAACCGAACTCAACGGTGGCGGCCCCTTGGCCGCGTACCGATCGTCCCAGCGACGCCGGTCCGCTTCGCCCATAGCCGCCACTCTAGAACCCGGCTTCTTCTGGACACTTGTCCGTTATCGGGATCCCGCGCTCGCGCCGACCGCCCGCGATGGAAGTTGTTGGTGGCAGGACCCGTTTCTACACTGGACGGGTGTCTAGAGATGCGTCGTCCCCGGCGGTCGCCGGGAAAACGGTCGGCGCGGCCCGCCGATCCGACCGCCGGCCCGGGCAGACCATCCGCAAGGTGCTCGACGCCGGGCTGGCGGAGCTGCGGGAATCCTCGTACGCGAATCTGACGATGCGCGCGGTGGCGACGCGCGCCGGGGTGTCGCCGGCCAGCGCCTACACCTACTTCCCGTCGAAAAGTGCGCTGGTGGCGGCGGTGTATCTGCGCTTCCTGCGGGACCTGCCGCTGCACACCGACGTCAACGAGACGACCAAAACCCGGGTGAGCGCAACCCTGCGGGACATGGCGGTCGTCGTCGCCGACGAGCCGGAACTGACCGCCGCCTGCGGCGCGGCCCTGATGGCCGATGATCCGGCGGTCACCCCCCTTCGCGAACAGATCGGCGAGGAAGTGGCCAAGCGGATCGCGGCCGCGCTCGGTCCGGGGTGGCCCCGCGCCGTGAGATCCACGCTGCAGATGACCTTTTCGGGTGCGCTGATGACCGCCCGGTTCGTCAGCTTCGCCGAGATCTCCGGGCAGCTCGACGAGGCGGTCAACCTCATCCTGGGTGCGTCGGTGGCCTGAAAACTGCGGCGCCCCAGCACAAACCCCCGCGCAATCGGCGCGGCTAGCCGGCGTAGGCAGGCTTTCGCGCCGACGCGCCCGCCCGGAGAAACTCACCGAATCGTTTCTCGCCCAGCTCCGGCGACGCCTTGCCGGCGCCGAACGCGAGGTTGCCGGACACCAAAACCGCCGTGACGGTGGCGTCGTTGCGGTTCACCATCCGCGACAGCCCGCCGTAGGACTCGACGGGATGTTCGGCATAGGCGTCGAGGGAGTCGTCGAGCCTCTCGGGGTCGATCACGACGATATCGGCGCGGTCGCCTTCCCGCAGGGTGCCGGCGTCGAGCTCGTACCAGGCGCCGAGCTCGCCGGTGAGCCGGTGCACGGCGTGCTCGATCGACATGAACGGCGTGCCCCGCTTCTCGGCGTCGCGCACGTGGCGCAGCAGGCGCAGCCCGGAGTTGTAGAAGGCCATGTTGCGCAGGTGCGCGCCGGCGTCCGAGAACCCCATCTGCACGCCCGGGCTTTGCGCCAGCTTCTTGAGCAGTTCGGGCCGGTGGTTGGAGATCGTGGTGCGCCAGCGCAGCTTTTCGCCGTGCTCGAGCACCAGGTCGAGGAACGCGTCGACCGGGTGCAGGCCGCCGCGGTCCAGGCCCACCTGCCCGAACGATTTACCGACGACCGATTCGTCGGGGCAGGCCACGATGTCGGCATCGAAGAAGTCGCGGTGCCACACCCGGGGGCCGTACTTCTGGTCGTAGTCCTTGCGGAACTGCCGCCGGTAGTCCTCGTCGCGCATCAGCTCGTTGCGGGCGATCTCGTCCTGTAGGTGCAGGGCCGCGGCGCCGGAGCCGAACTCCTCGAAGATCACCAGCGAAATCCCGTCGGCGTAGACCTCGAACGGGACCGGCAGATGCTGCCAGCGGAAATCGGCGCCGAGCGCGTTGACCATCCGCGCCAGCCAGTCCATCAGGTAGATGACGGGCGGCAGGGACTTGACGTCGGCGGCCGAGAGCAGGCTGGTCTTCAACCGGCGGCGCCCCACCCCGAGGGAGGTGGCCAATTGGGAAACGATCGATAGCGGGTTCTTGATATCGGGGCCCGACTGCAGGATCTTGTTGCGCCGCCGCAGGATGGCGTTCAGGCGCCGCAGCTCGCGGGGCTTGGCGTAGGTCGACGGCAGGGTGCGCGACCGGCAGACCTCGCCGTCGAGTTTGTCGAACAGCAGTTGCTGCGAGGACAACCCGACGAAGCCTTCGTCGAGCGCCTCTTCCAGCATCGCCTCCATCCGCGCGAGTTCGGCCGCCGACGGGCGGACGTCCTTGCGGGTCGCCCGGTCCAGGCCCATCGTGGCGGCGCGCATGTCGGAGTGCCCGATGAACGCCGCGATGTTGGGGCCCAGGTTCAGCCGCTCGAGCGCGGCCACATATTCCTTGGGGCTGTTCCACGACCGGGTCGCGTTGAGCTGCTCGATGACATAGCGCCGCGGAATCGCCTCCACGCGGCCGAAGATGTCGCCCGCGTCGACATTGTCCAGGTACACCGTGGACAGCGAGCAGGACCCCAACATCACGGTCGTCACGCCGTGTCGCAGCGATTCGGAAAGCGCCGGCTCACAGAGGGTTTCGATGTCGTAGTGGGTGTGAATGTCGATGATGCCGGGGATCACCCACTGACCGGTGGCGTCGATGACCCGGGCGCCGGTGGTGTCCAGCGGGCCCTTGGCGATGGTGACGACCCGCCCGTCCCGCACGCCGATGTCCCGGTAGGCCGACGGCCCGCCCGTCCCGTCGAACCAGCGTCCGTTGGCGATCACGGTGTCGTACTGCATCGGTCGGCCTTTCTGTTGCGCCGGGCGCGTGGGGAGACCGTCGGGCCGCTGCCTCGGAGATCCGCAGTGATCATACATAATGCCCGTTTTGTCTTGCCGCGTAATCGGCGCCCGACCGCGCGGTTAGCCAGCACCGATGACGCCCCGGCAGACGATATGATCCAGCGGTGGGGTTCATCGGCTACGGGTTTGCCGTCCGTTAATCATGCGCAGTCACGGTTGGGCGGGAAACACCCCCGCGTCGGACGCGGAGGCGATCGAGCGCATCCTGGACGCAGCAGACAAGATCATCGACGAACGCGGCTCGGCGATGCGGATCGCCGACGTGGCACGCGCGCTGGGGGTCACCCGCCAGACCGTCTATCGGTACTTTCCCGGCACGCAGGCCTTGCTGGTAGCGTCGGCGATGCGGTCGGCCGACGGCTTCCTCGATCGCATGGCAGCCCATCTCGAAGGTGTCACCGATCCGGTGGTGGCCATCACCGAAGGCATGGCTTTCGCGGTCGAAGAGCTCGCCTCGGACAACCAGGTCGAATTCGTGCTCAACCAGCGCCACCGCGGCGGCCAGAAGGTGTCGATCGTCTCCGATACCGCGTTGGCGTTCGGCCGTTCGATGTTGCACCGCTACGACATCGACTGGGAGCGTTACGGTTTCGACGAAGCGGGCCTGGACGAGCTGAACGAATTCTCGCTGCGGGTTCTGCATTCCTTCCTGGCGGACCCGGGACGGCCACCGCGCACCGGCGACGATCTGCGCCGCTACCTCAGCCGCTGGATCGGGCCGGCGATCGCCTACCCGCAGCTGGTCCGCGCGATGGATGCCCTCGGCGCGCCCGAGCCGGCCCCAACGCGCCGCCGGTCCTCGAAAGCGTCCTGATCCCGGGCGGTGGGAGCGGCGATTTTGACCATACACATTCGCCGTTATGTCTTGAAGTCTGCGCGCGGGCGATGCGCTAATCCTCAATGGGCCGACGCTGTCCAACGATCGAAGGAGGCCTCGACGTGGTGGGTTTGGCACAGGTCGCGCTGAACAGCGCGCCCATCTTTGGTGGCGCGCTGCTCGCGGTGGCGGCCGGGCAATTCCGGGGTCCTGATTACCGCGAAGCGATCAAGCAGGACATGGACCTGCTCGACCGACTCCCGCCCGAAGACGTCGACAGGCGCGCCGAATTGCGGCGCAGCATCGAGGGTCGCGTCGACGACCTGATCGATGCGGCGGACCGCAGCCGCGTGCTGCGCCGGGCCGCGCTGTCCTACCACGGCAACTGGCGGGACGGGGTCCTGCTGCTCTGTGCCGTGCTCTTCACGATCATCTGGTGGAACGTCAGTCACAGCAGGGACAACTGGCTGCCGATGTTCGTCGTGTTGATCCTGCTGTGCGTGGTGGCTGCCGCGTACACATTCCGCGGCGCGCTGCACGCCGCCCAGTCCGCGTTCCGCGCGAAGCGGCAGGGTCGCGCCCACAGGTAGCGCAGCTCGTCGACGTGACCAGTCGACGTGGAGGTCTTCGTCACATCCGGGGCGGGGACGATCCGCACGACGCGCGCGCGGCGGCGTCCTGTGGCAGGATCGCGATGTGAAGGCGCATCCTTTCGCCGTGTTGACTTGTGCTGTGCTGTCGCCGTTTTCGGCTCTGCTGATCGGCCCGGTCGAGCCGGCGTCCGCAGAACCATGCCCCGACGTCGAGGTGGTGTTCGCCAGGGGCACCACTGAGCCCCCAGGTATCGGCCGCATCGGCCAGAGCTTCGTCGACACCCTGCGTTCGCACGTCGGCGGGAAGTCGGTGGGGGTTTATCCGGTCAACTATCCGGCCACCACCGACTTTCCCACCGCCGCCGACGGCATCAGCGACGCCGGCAACCACGTCGAGCAGATGGCCGCGAATTGCCCGCGCACCAAGATGGTGCTGGGCGGCTACTCGCAGGGCGCGGCGGTGATGGGCTTCGTCACCGAAAGCGCCGTACCCGACGGCGTGCACCTGGTGCAGGCGCTGCAGCCGATGCCGGCCGAGGTGGCCAACCACGTGGCCGCGGTGGCGCTGTTCGGCAAGCCGTCGAGCCAGTTCATGAGCATCATCAACGAGCCGCCGGTGACCATCGGGCCGCTGTACGCGGCGAAGACCCTCGAGTTGTGCGTGCCCGGCGATCCGGTGTGTTCCGACGCGGGCAACCCCGCCGCGCACCGGCAGTACGTCGAGGCAGGCATGGTCGACCAGGCGGCCGATTTCGCCGCCAAGCGCCTCTCGTAAGCCGGGCGCGCGGACGCCTCAGGCGTGGCTAGGTCGCCGACTTTCCGGCCGGTTCTTCGGCGCGCGTGCCGCCGACCATCTCGTGCACGTCCTGCACCGACCACGGCCCGGCTTGGTGGTGGTCGCGGTAGCCCAGCAGCCGCGGCGTTTGGCGATCGAAACTGCCCACGAAACCGCCTGCGGCAACAAGGATTTGACCCGTCACGTCGCGCGAGAGGTCACCGGCCAGATACGCGTAGACCGGTGCGACGAATTCGGGCGGAGCGCTGTCGAGCGAGGCCCGCATGGTCATCTCGTCGAGCAGCCCCCGGCGGTGCAGGTCTTCGATGTGCTTCTCGTAGTCGGCGCCGGTAGACAGCCGGGTCCTGGCCCCGGGGCACACCACGTTGGCCCGCACGCGGTAGGGCTTCAGTTCGGCGGCGATCGCCATCGTCAGGCCGTTGACGGCGCCCTTGCCCGCCGGATATCCGGTGCCGCCGTAGTCACCCAGGAACGCCACCGAGCTGGTGTTGACGATGGCGCCGTGCCCCTGGGCGGCGAGCACCGGAGCGGCCACCCGGCAGGTGTGGAACACCGTGCCGAGGTGACCGCTGATCAGACGGTCGAACTCGACCGGGGAGACGGTCAGGATCGACGAACCGGGCGGTTCGGCGATCCCGGCGCAATTGATCAGCGTGTCCAACCGCCCGAACGTGCTCACGCATGCGTCGACGAGCCGACGGGCGACGCGCTCGTCGTCCGCGGCTCCCACCACCGCGTGGGCCCGCCCGCCGGCCGCCGTGATCGCCGCGACCGTTTCGTGCACGGCCTGTTCGTCGCGCCCGTTGACGACGACGCCGGCACCGAGGCTGCCCAGCAGCTCGGCGACCGCGCGGCCGATACCTCGACTACCGCCCGAAACCACCACACCGTGCCCCGACAGCGGGCCCTCGGGACCGATTCGGCTCATCGCAAGCTCCGGTGTGCGCCAACCGGTGCGCACCGTAAAGCGTTGCCCGCGAATTGCTCTCGCGGCCGGTTGATGGGCACGCGCTCGACGGTGGTCACGAACATTAGGCGAACAGTACCCAGCCGACTCAGAAATGAGAACGCAAACCCACGTTTACCTCGCACGCGGTGCTGCACGCCGCCGGCAACCCGCCAACACGGGCAGGTTTGGCACCTCGTCGCCGCCATCGCGCTGCACAAACGCACCCCCGGCGGCGCCGGGTGCGGCCCCGCTGCCCCGCCGGGCAAAGCCGCGTACCGTCCACCGGGGTGGCAGGTAAAGCAATCACCTCAGGTAGAAGTGGCCCCGAATCGGCCCGAATCAGTTTGCCGGGCGCTTCCCCGCGGGCCGCAGCACCTCGATAACACCGCAGCTGGGGGACGTGCGCCAGCGCTCGGGAGGGCGTCGAAGCCCTGCAACCGCGGGTTGCCGACCCCCCGCTGCTACACCGTGGAAACTGTTCAGAAATTATCTGAATCCGTCGCCCCGAGCGATCGCCGGATGGTGCAAGGGGGCGTATAGTCTCCAATGAAGTCCGTTGTGGACGTGTCGCCGTTTAGCTAAAAGCGGTCCAGTCAGCCGCATGGCTACTGAGCTTGGTATGGCTCCGGCGAATCAGCCCCAGTCACCTTTCGCTTCGTGTCGCGCGTTGGCCCACCGACCGTCCTGCGGATCGAGATGCTGTGGGGGCGAGAAGTGCGCATAGCTGCAAACCTTCACCGCGGACGACTCTAGGAGTCAGCGATGCAAACTTGTTTTCGCGCAACCGTTTACCCGATTCTTCGAGTGAACATGGGGTGCGCCAGCCGATGACCAACGTAATTTCTGCAACCCGTCCGGCCCCGACCACGCGGACCACCAAATCCGATGATTCCTACGACGATGTCGTCGAAATGTTCCTGGTACTGCAGGAGTTGCCGGCCGAATCGTACGAATACGCCCATCAGCGCGAACGCATCGTGTCCCGGTGCCTGCCGCTGGCCGACCACGTGGCCAGCCACTTCGCCCGCCGGGGCGAGGGCCTCGACGATCTCATTCAGGTTGCTCGGCTGGGCCTGATGAACGCCGTCAACCGGTTCGACCCCGCGAAGGGTCCGAGCTTCATCGGCTTCGCGGTCCCCACGATGATGGGCGAGGTCAGGCGTTACTTCCGCGACTACAGCTGGGGAATGCGCGTCCCGCGGCGGCTGCGCGAGTTGCACGTGCAGATCAGCAGGACGACCGCCGATTTGTCGCAACAACTCGGCCGTGCGCCCACCGCGGGTGAGCTTTCGCAGGTGCTCGAGGTTCCGCGCGAGGAGATCGTGGAATGCCTCGTCGCCGGCGACGCCTACCGGCTCGACTCCCTCGACGCGCCGCTCGGCGCCGACAGTTCGGGAACTCCTCGCTCGGTGGCCGACTCGGTCGGCGACATCGATCCGCAGATCGAGCACATCACCAACCGGGAAGCGCTGCGGGTGTTGGTTGCCACCCTCCCCGAGCGCGAACGCGAGGTGTTGCGCATGCGGTTCTTCGAATCCATGACGCAGAGCCAGATCGCCGAGCGCATCGGCGTGTCCCAGATGCAGGTGTCCCGCATCCTGGCCAACACGCTGAGCTGCCTGCGCGATCAGCTCGAGTAGCGCTCGGCTCCCCAGGACGCTGCGCGGCATCCGCCGCCGCGCAGCAATGTACTGTGCGATTCGAAGGATCACCCGACGGTGTCGCCAGGAAAACCTGGAAGGAGCTCGATGCGATGAGGATGTCACGAACGGTGCTCGCGGGTGTCGCAGCGACGACGGCACTTGCGGTGTCGGTCGCCGGCTGCGGCAACAACAAACCGCAGCCGTCGCCGTCGAAGTCGGGATCGGCCACCTCGGCAACCTCCGCACCCAGCAGCTCGGCGCCGGCGTCACCGGCGCAGCCCAACGAGTACACCAAGCTGCTGATCCAGGCCAGTGACATCAACGCCCCGGTCCCCTTCACCGCCGCTCCCCCGACCGACAATCCCAACGGCCAGCCGGGCGTGGCGACCACCTTCAAAGACGACGACGGCAGCCACGCCATCAAGGTCACCATCAACGTGTTCGACGACCCCGACGCCGCCACCAACGCGCTGAACACCGCCAAGGGTCAACAGGGCGGGGCGATCAAAGATCCCACCACGCAGCCGTCCAACATCGGCAGCGGTGGAACGATGCTGATGGGCAACACCCCCGACCGCAGCAAGGGCGTGGTGATCCTGCTCTTCACCGAGGGCAAGGCGCTCGCGACGCTGGAGTTCGACGGGCCGACCGACACGCTGGCACCCCCGGACTTCGTCAACGACGTCGGCCAGAAGCAGGACGCGGCCATCAAGAAGGGGCTCGGCGGCTAGGCGCCGCTTCAAACCGCGAGGGACGCCATGAACGTCATCAACGGCATGCCGGCTCACGCCCTATGGCTGCACTTCGTCCTGGTGCTGGTGCCGCTGACCGCCCTGCTGGTGATCGTGTGCGGGTTATGGCCGGCGGCCCGGCGCGGACAGCTGCTGTGGCTGACGTTGATCCTTGCCGTGGTCACCATGGTGTTGACGCCCATCACCATCAACGCCGGCGGATGGCTCTACGACCTGAGGGCGAACCCCAGCCCGATCTTGCGCGAGCACGCCGAGCGGGGCAGCCTGATGGCCTATTTCGCCGGCGCGTTGCTGGCGACCGCGGTCGTGCTCGTCGTCGTGCGGGTGATTGAACGCCGATCCGACAAGGGCCGCGCCGCCACCCGGACACTCGTCGCGATAGTCGCGCTGGCGGTGGGGATCTCGTCGATGGTCCAGATCTACCGGGTGGGCGACGCTGGTGCTCAATCCGTCTGGGGCACCGAGATCGCGCGCCTGACCAAGAACCACGCGGGCTGAGGGCCCCCTGTCGGCCAAAAGCAGGACGGCCGATCGCGATTCATCCGGCGGGCGTGAGTAGAAACAACCGGAATCGGCGCCGGCCGGCGCGTTCCTGGGCGAGGCGATAATTCGGCCAGGACGCCAGCGCCTTGTCCCACGCTTCATCGCGTTCCGCGCCATCGAGCAGGCGCACCGCCGCCACGCAACGGTGCCCACGCCGGCGCATGGTGACACGTTGCGCCGCTTTGAGATTCGCGGACCAGGATGGGTGGCATGCGCGCCCCCAGTTTGCTCCGATCAGCAACAGGGCCCCATCGAGGGGGACGTATTGCACGGTGGCGCTGCGGGCGAGGCCGGTTTTGCGACCAGAGACGGTGATCCGCACGTTGGGCAGGCCGGCCACATCCAAAACGCCGAGGCGTCCGTTGGTCAGGAAACGCAGCGCGGCTTCGAGCCACTCCACGAGCCGGTGACCGTTCAGGATCAGCACGCGGTAGACCGTCGGGTTGCGGGCCCACCGCTGCAGCGGATTCATGCGACGACTGTATGCCGCGGGTGCCGGACTGGGGCGACGCGTCGATGAAATACCGCTGACGAACCGGGGTTTCGGCGACGGCCCGCGACCGATCGCCGCCGGATAAATAAATTGCTTGATTTAATCCGGCGCGGCGTGTTCACTGAGGCGATGACCGCCGAGCGGGTCGCCCGCTCCGATAGGTCGACAAGCACTCGCGAGGCGATCTTGTCGGCCGCCGAAGTGCTGTTCGCCGAACGCGGGATGTACGCCGTGTCCAATCGGCAGATCAGCGAGGCGGCCGGGCAGGGCAACAACGCCGCGGCGTGCTACCACTTCGGCACCAGGGTCGACCTGCTCCGCGCGATCGAGAGCAAGCACCGCGAGCCGATCGAGGAACTGCGCGCCCAGATGCTGGGCGCCATCGGCGAATCGAGCGAGCTGCGGGACTGGGTCGGCGCGCTGGTTCGCCCGTTGACCGATCATCTGTCCGCGCTGGGCACCCCGACCTGGTACGCCCGGTTCGCCGCGCAGGCGATGGCCGACCCGACATACCGGCATGTGGTCACCAAGGACGCCCTGGCGTCACCGCTGCTGGTCCGCACGCTCGACGGCATCAACCGCTGCCTGCCGGAGCTACCCAAGCGAGTGCGTGCCGAACGGATGGTGATGGTGCGCAACCTACTCATGCACACCTGCGCCGAACACGAGGGCGCACTGGCCGAACACGGACCGCGGTCGCGGTCGGCGTGGCCGGTGGCCGGCGAAGGGCTGATCGACGCGATCGTCGGCCTCTGGCGCGCGCCCGTCCATGTGGGTGCGGCCGGCGGCCAGCCGGGACACACCACCGCGCAGGCCGACAACAGAGGAGCACGATGACCGCAGGATCCACCGCCACCGATCTCCCGGAGTTCCCGATGACGCGGGCCCCCGGCTGCCCGTTCGCCCCACCCCCGAAGGTGTTGGCGCTCAACGCCGACAAGCAGCTGAGCAGGGTGCGGATCTGGGATGGCAGCACCCCCTGGCTCATCCACGGCTACGACGCGATACGCGCGCTGTTCACCGATTCGCGCACCAGCGTCGACGACCGGTTGCCCGGCTATCCGCACTGGAACGAAGGCATGCTGGCCACGGTGCACAAGCGCCCCCGCTCGGTGTTCACCTCCGACGCCGAAGAACACACCCGGTTCCGCCGGATGCTGTCTAAACCGTTCACGTTCAAGCGGGTTGAGGCGCTGCGGCCGGCGGTCCAGAAGATCACCGACGACCACATCGATGCCCTGCTCGCCGGCCCGAAGCCCGGTGACATCGTCAGCACCCTGTCGCTGCCGGTCCCCTCGCTGGTCATCAGCGAACTGCTGGGCGTGCCCTATGAGGACGCGGAATTCTTCCAGGCTCAGGCCCAGCGGGGCATGGGCCGCTACGCGACCGAGGAGGACACCGCCCAGGGTGCTGCCTCGTTGGCCAAGTATCTGGCCAATTTGGTGCGGGCGAAAATGCAAGACCCGTCAGAGGATCTGGTATCCGACCTGGCCGAGCGGGTCAACGCCGACGAGATCAGCGTGCGCGAGGCCGCGCAGTTGGCCACCGGCGTGCTGATCGCGGGCCACGAGACCACGGCGAACATGATCAGCCTCAGCATCGCGGCGTTGCTCGAACACCCGGATCAACGAGCGCTGTTGCACGACACCGACGATCCCAAGGTCATCGCCACCGCGGTCGAAGAGCTGATGCGCTACCTGAGCATCATCCAGACCGGGCAGCGCCGAATCGCCGTCGAGGACATCGAGATCGGCGGCGAAACCATCCGCGCCGGTGACGGCATCATCCTCGACGTCGCCCCCGCGAACTGGGATGAGCGCCAGTTCCCCAATCCCGACCGGCTGGACCTGCTGCGCGAGGACGGGCCGCACGTCGGGTTCGGCTACGGACGCCACCAGTGCGTGGGTCAGCAGCTGGCGCGCATGGAGTTGCAGATCGTCCTGCCCACCCTGCTGCGCCGCGTCCCGACCCTGCGGCTCGCCGTGCCACTGGATGAGCTCCCGTTCAAACACGACGCGCTGGCCTACGGTCTCTACGAGTTGCCCGTGACATGGTGAAACCCGATCTCGCGCTGGACGTTCCCGACCTGCGGGGCAGATTCGCCGTCGTGACGGGGGCCAACAGCGGTCTGGGGTTCGGCCTGGCGAAGCGGCTGTCCGCCGCGGGTGCCGAGGTGGTGCTGGCCGTCCGCGACGGGGCCAAGGGCGAGCGGGCGGTCGCCGACATCCGCCGGGAGGTGCCGCAGGCCAAGCTCACCATCAGGCAACTCGACCTGTCGTCGCTACCGAGCGTGGCCGGGCTGGCCGAAGAGCTGACCGCGGAAGGCCGCCCGATCGACATCCTGATCAACAATGCCGGCGTCATGACGCCGCCGCGCCGGCAGCAGACCCGTGACGGATTCGAATTGCAGTTCGGCACAAATCATTTGGGGCATTTCGCGCTGACCGGACGGTTGCTTGGCTTGCTGCGGGCGGCGGAGTCCGCGCGGGTGGTGACGATCAGCAGCCTCGCCGCGACCCAGGGCAATCTCGACTTCGGCGACGTCAACGCGCAACGCGGCTATAAACCCATGCGTTCGTACGGGGTCGCCAAGCTGGCGCAATTGATGTTCGCCGTCGAATTGGATCGGCGCAGTCGATGCGGGGGGTGGGGATTGATGTCCAACGCCGCGCACCCGGGTCTGACCAAGACGAACCTGCTCAGCGGCGCGTCGTACGGTCGCACCACACCGACCTTGCAGGCCCGGTTGACGCAGCTGACGTGGCGGCTGCTGCCGTTCATGTGGCTCGACATCGACGAGGGCATCAAGCCGACGCTGTACGCCGCGGTGTCCCCGGATGCGCAGGGCGCCACATACTACGGGCCGCGTGGCTTCTACGAAACGGTCCGGGGCGGTGTCACTTTCGCGAATGTCCCCCGGCTGGCGCGCAGCGAGGCCGACCTGCGCGAGCTGTGGGGGCTCTCCGAACGGCTCACCGGTGTCAGCTATCCGGATTGACCTCAGAAAGTGGTGATAGATGGCGTTCGTCGGTCGCAGTGACGTCAAAGATCCGGGTGCGCAGCAGGACCAGTGGGAACGCCTGGCGCGCAGGCGTGAGCGGTTGTACGCCGACGACGAACAGTTCCGCAATACCAAGCCCGACGACGAAATCGCCGCGGCCGCACGCGCTCCGGGGCTGCGGATCGCCGAGGTGATGGCCACCGTCCTGCAGGGCTACGCCGGGCGGCCGGCGCTCGCGCAGCGCGCCCGCGAGGTCGTCACCGATCCGCAAACGGGCCGTTCGGCGCTGAACTTCCTGCCGCGCTTCGAGACGATCACCTATGCCGATCTGTGGGCGCGGGTGCAGGCCACGGCCGCCGATTGGCATCACCACCGACGGTTCCCGGTTCGCGCCGGGGACTTCGTCTGCGTGCTGGGGTTCGCCAGCATCGACTACACGGCCATCGAATGCGCCTGCATCCACCTCGGCGCCGTGGTGGTGCCCTTGCAGACCAGCGCACCCGCCGCCCAGCACGCGCCGATCCTCGCCGAGACCCGGCCGCGCGTTCTGGCCGTGGGCCTCGACAACCTCGCGACCGCCGTCGAGGCGGCCTTGGCGGGCACCGCGCCCGATCGCTTGATCGTGTTCGACTACGAGCTGCGCGACGATGACCAGCGCGCCGCCTTCGAGGCCGCGGTCGCGCGGCTGTCCGAGGCGGGCAGTGCGCTGACCATCGAGACGATCGATGCCGTCGCCACCCACGGCGCGGTCCTGCCACCCGCGCCCCTGCACGTCGCCGCGGCGGGCGAAGACCCGTTGGCCTGGGTCTTCTACACGTCGGGCAGCACCGGCACGCCCAAGGGCGCGATGTTCACCGAAAGCCTTTGTATAGGGACCTGGTTGGCGCAATCC
>NZ_LZLU01000252.1:0-1076 GCF_001673415.1 Mycobacterium sp. 1165196.3
TACGGCGGCGGGGGCACGTGCCCCGGGCCGCCGGTGCTGATCCGTTCGGTCGGCCGCTCGGTGGGGGGCTGGCCGAAGGGCCCCTGGTTGGAGGGACGGGCCCACTTCGACGGGTCCGGGTTCGGTGGTCCTTGTGGGTTCGTCACCCGACCGATTCTGCCCTATCAACCTGAGCAAAGTCCGAGCGGTTGTGCAGGACCGCGATGCTCTTGCGGGCCTCGGCGACCCGGTCGACGTCGATGTCGGCCACCACCAGCTGCGGTTGCGAGCCGGCCGAGGCGACGACGTCACCGAAGGGGGAGACCACCAGGCTGCCGCCGACGCCGGTCGGTGCCCCCGAACCGGATCCGTGGGCGTCACCGGGGTCGGCCTGGCCGGCCGCCGCGACGTAGCTCATCGAATCGAGCGCGCGGGCGCGGGCCAGCAGCGTCCACTGGTCGAGTTTGCCGGGACCCGCGCCCCAGGACGCGCCGACGGCGATCACCTGGGCGCCGCGGCGGGCCAGTTCGGTGTACAGCGCCGGAAACCGAATGTCGTAGCAGACGGTCAGCCCGACGAGGATGCCGTCGACCGTGATCACCACCGGGTCGTGTCCCGGCGCGACCGTGCGCGATTCGGTGAAACCGAAGGCGTCGTAGAGGTGGATCTTGTCGTAGTGGGTGTCCGGCCGGCCGGGGTCGTCGGCGCCGGCCGCGAGGAGCGTGTTCTTCACCCGCCCATCGCCGGACGGGGTGAACATGCCGGCGACGACGGCGATGCCGGTGTCGGCCGCGATGCGCCGCACCCCGTCGGCCCAGGGCCCGTCGACCGGCTCGGCGACCGGCCCCAGCGGCACTCCGAACCGGCACATGGTCGCCTCGGGGAACACCACCAGCTTCGCGCCCGCGTCGGCGGCCCGGCGGCTGTATTCGTCCACCAGCTGCAGGTTTGCTGCCGGGTCGGTGCCGCTGAGGATCTGCGCCAAGGCGATTCGCATGAGCGCCAGCTTAGGCCCGGCGACGACGCGCGCCGCTACGGCGGCGGGCGGAGGAACTGGGCAATGCAGCTTAGGCCCGGCGACGACGCGCGCCGCTACG